>NZ_JAAHHU010000056.1:0-40831 GCF_010672095.1 Moorena sp. SIO3I6
TTGCCGATACTCCCAAGTGATGCCCTCGGGATCCCGAGAGCGACTCCACTGGCTGAAGTTTGGCTCAGTGCGCATCCTCTTGAGTAACCTGTCCCCGCAACGGAAGCGATCGCACATCTTCTTCACACTGTAGGGTTCTACTGAAATCCCCTGGGATGACCCATTAGTCGTGGGGGTAGTCTCCTCTATTTCAGGTTCAGAGGTGGCTGATGATTCCTGATTAACCTGATCAACTAAAGGAAAATATTTTCCTTGCCGATACTCCCAAGTGATGCCCTCGGGATCCCGAGAGCGACTCCACTGGCTGAAGTTTGGGTCAGTGCGCATCCTCTTGAGTAACCTGTCCCCGCACCGGAAGCGATCGCACATCTTCTTCACACTGTAGGGTTCTACTAAAAGTAGCTCTGATGAAGATTTAGCAGGAGTAATCTTCTTTTTAGCAGAGGTAGCTGATGGAAATGCTGTGGTGATATCGCCAGCTGGTAGAGCTTCGACGATATAATCTGCCAACGGCACCTCCTGGCTGTAAACCCCTTTAGTTGTGTGATACTTGATGATGCTTTCCCCGCTAAACCAATCTAGGGCTGTCCTCACGAAAAGCCACCCAGCTTGGGGGGACTTCTCCAGACATACTGGTGTCTTCTGCCCACTGGTAAGATTCACCAAGTTGTGTGTTGGCTTGAACATCCCCTTTTCGGGTATATACAGCTCATCTTGCTGACGTTTTCGTCTCGGACTACATTCGAGACAGTATTTAGGAGGCTTACCAGGATAGCACTCACGAGTAGTCATATGATTGCATTTGGGGCAAAAAAAGGTAACTGGACGGGTATGGATCGTACGAGTGTGAGCACGCACGATAAAGGTTTGAGAAGGCATAAGTGGTCAAGATATCAATAGTTATCTAGCAAAAGTTATCAAGCAACCTGAGTGTGATATAGTTGTTCTGGTGCCGACAGCAATTCTAGGTATATCCCTAGGCAGTAGCTGCCGTAACTAGATCATCTCTATCATCTAGAGTAAGCATTTCTGCTGGTTTGATGATCTTAGGCAAAACTTCGTCAGCAATAACTAAACTCCTAAATAGTTAATACTGATCGCTTTTGCTGGCATCAGCTATTTTTGATAAAGTTTAGTATGCTGCTAACGTTACACAATAGCAGATTCAGGCTAAATCCGTGATACTACTAGAATCGAGATTAATATTTGATTGTGCGATCGCACAATTGCGACCTTGTATTTGTGAGCCGATTTCCAACTCTCCTAACCCTCCAAAGTCCGAACTGTAAGCACCTGGGGTGGTGTCGAATCCGGGGGATAGAGAAAATCCACCTGTAGCTGCCTAACTTCTTCAGGGGCTAAATTCAACGTCACCAATGGATGCCCTGGCTGTCCTCGTCGCTGCACTAAATGCACATAGCGCGTCTGAGCCTTTCGATCATCATCATCATAATTTATTCTGAGTGTACCCCGAAAGAACACGTTTTCAACCCGTGGGTTCAAAAACAGCAGTCGATCAGTACCCCCCTCATCCTTCAATGGCGTTTGCAGCGATACCGTCAGCGTTTGGGGTTGATTAGTAGTATTCTTCAATGGTAAAGTTATATTGTATTCTACCCCATAATTACTGTGGGCAAAGTAGGCCGTATCGGCATAGCGCCTTAACATCGGTGCACTTTGAATTTGCCCTGTACTCAGAGTAATCAGATGTAGAGTCCCCACCACATAAGAAAATGCCTGCCCTAGCTGAGGAATACTCAAATAGTTAACATTTGGATTATCTTGAATCAGCACTTGCCATTGAGAACCTTGGGAAACACCAGCCACCCGACCAAACACCGTCGGTTCTTGAGGTGGTTCGAGAGGAGTGGGTATTGGTCCACGGGGTTGAGCTAAGCCGCCCGTATCCAGTAAGTCTTGCCATTCTGCTACCGTAGGTTCCCGATAGATTCCATTGCCATCACGAGGGGCTTTCATGGCTAAGTTAGCCACATAGACCATCCCATCACTCCGTAACCGCATCATGGTAGAACGACCATTAGAAGCTGGTGATCGTTTAACTGGAATTGGCTGATTCATTAACATTTGGCTTTGTTTTGCCTTCAGCACCAGTTTGGCGGGAAATAGTTCTTGGAGAATTCCCCTGAGTACATCATTCATTGTCCGACTGCCAGGACCAGCATAGACTGTACCATTGGGATTATCCACCATATCCGGCAACGAGATAAACGGTGCATCTGGGGTAGACAGATAACTCGCCCCTTGCAAGACCTCCACTGTAACAGGTGTTTCATTGGGATTATAAACTATCAATCCTTGATAAAGGGGATGGGTTTCCGCCTGAGTCTCTGCTCTAGCAATATGGTGGGTAAAGATATCAAACCGTCCATTAAAGCCATAATCAAGGTGGGCTGAAGGAACTTGTTTCCCTTCCGGTGAAAACGTAGACAGCAAAATCCCCTCACTTCTGACTAGTTCTGGACTATTGCTATTAAATACAGGCACCTGATCCAATTGCCCTGGTAAACTACGAACATCATCAGAAGAGACTTCCACTCCAGCAATATACTGAGGTGGAACAGCATAGATGTTTAACGCCCGACACAGCAAAGCCGCTACTTCACCACGGGTAGCACTCTGATTTGGTTTGACCTGTTTGATATTGGGATAGTTAACCACAATAGTATTAATTGCTGCGGATGCGATCGCATTTTTAGCATACTGGGGAATCTGGGTAGCATCAGTAAAATACCGTCTGAGAGTTCCATCGGGTTCTGACGGGATAGGGTAATTCTTGGCTCCTGCTAAAACGGCGATCGCTTGCACTCGAGAAATGGACTCATTCGGTTTAAATCGTCTGCCAGGATAGCCCGAAAAAAATCTTCGCTTGTAGGCATCTTGAATCACATTTTTGGCCCAATGATTACTAGGTACGTCCTTAAAACGAATACCACCCCGCTGAATCGGTGCTGAGGGAAAGGCATTCAGCATTAAGACAGCAAACTCAGCGCGGGTAATTCTAAAATTAGGACGAAATTTACCATCCGGGTAACCACTGACCAACTTACGCTCCCGCAGTTGGTTGATACAATCTCTCGCCCAATGATTTTCTAGGTCAGGGAAAGTAGCGGTATTGGTCATCAGTAGTAGTATTTAGTCTAAACTGCTTGAGTCTGGGCAACTAACTTGAAATTTTTTACTTCAAGCCCACGATCAGTTCTATTTATGATAATGTTGGTCAATTAACCGGGGTGTTATCCCCTTTAACAACATACTCAACATAGTCCCTATGTATGTTGCTAACATAAATTTCATAATAAAACAATAAAAACTACGATTGGTTCAATGACTGACAATTCTCAAATCCAAGACGAACAAAACTCGGAAGAGGATTCGACCATAGACTCTTCCCAAGATAACCTAGAGGAAAAAGTTATCAATCCATCAGTTATAGAAACTATTCCGGTTGCTCCAGAGGGCTTTAAGTCTGGCTTTGTGGCGATTGTGGGACGCCCGAATGTGGGCAAATCCACACTGATGAATAAACTGGTAGGGCAAAAAATTGCCATCACTTCGCCAGTGGCTCAAACCACCCGAAATCGGCTGCGAGGTATCTTGACCACACCGGAAGCTCAATTGATTTTTGTGGATACGCCAGGGATTCACAAACCTCATCATCAGCTGGGTAAGGTATTGGTGAAAAATGCCCAAATAGCGATTGAGTTAGTGGATGTGGTGCTGTTGGTGGTGGATAGTACGGTGGAGGCGGGAGGAGGCGATCGCTTTATTGTTGATCTACTGAGCCATACCAAGACACCAGTAATTTTGGGTGTGAACAAATCAGATATACAACCTCGCCAGAGTAGGGGAGCATCAATCGATGCTAGTTATGCTAAACTAGCTACTGCTCAAGGCTGGGAAGTCGTCAAATTTTCTGCCCTGACAGCTGATCGCTTAGACCTATTGCAGCAGAAATTAATTGAGCGCTTAGAACCAGGACCATATTATTATCCCCCTGACTTCGTAACCGACCAGCCAGAACGGTTTATCATGGGGGAATTGATTCGAGAGCAAATCTTACTCCTAACTCGTGAGGAAGTCCCCCACTCGGTTGCTATTACTATTGATTTAGTGGAGGAACAACCAAAAATCACCCGTATTTTTGCTACGATCAATGTAGAGAGAGACTCCCAAAAAGGTATTTTGATTGGGAAAAAGGGTACTATGCTCAAACAAATTGGTACTGCTGCTCGTCAACAACTTCAAAAGTTAGTTGCTGGTCAAGTTTACCTGGAATTGTTTGTGAAAGTAAAACCGAAATGGCGACAATCTCGCTTACGGTTATTAGAGTTGGGATATCGGGTGGAGAAGTAATAGTAAGTACGCTATATCTATAGCATTTTTATTTGATATGTAAACCTAGGATTAATATAAAAAGAGGACAGGTAACAGGATATTTTTAAATACCAATTAACCATTACTACTTCATCCTTAACAATTATTCTAAACGGCAAATACTTGTTCAACTGTCAAAGCTAACTCGGTAAATGTTTGTGATTCAATTTTTTGATTTCCTGTAAATTCTGTCAGATCATAAAACCCATCAACTAAACGCAAAACCGAAACCTTAGACTTAATTGGATCAACAATCCAATACTCAGGCACTTCCCGCACTGCGTATTCAGAACGCTTGTAGCGGTAATCATCTTGAGGATTACCTGCACTGACAATTTCTACTGCTAGTAGTGGTGCTGATTCCAGCACCGCTGATGACATGGAACGGATAGCTTGCCGCTGATTTTCTGAGATAATGACTAAATCAGGAATTCTAGATTTATTCTCAGCTGTGCGAACCCCAAGATTACCAGGCATAACAACCCAATCTAAACTAACCCTGTCAATTTCTCTATCAAATTCCTTGAATAGAAAAAGCATAATCAGGGCATGTAGTCCACTAGCAGGTGGCATAGCAACAAGCTCTCCATTAACAAGCTCATACTTGTAGTCAGTGTCATCATGGTAGGAAATATAGTCTTCAAATGTGTAAAACTTTTTGGCAGTTTGAATCATTTGAGTTGCCTCCTAGAAAACCGGTTTATTAGTGTAGTTAAGGTGGGTTTTGTAGACGGTTGACGGTTAACCGTCTACAAAAACCTATTGTAGGTTTATTTCTAGTGGCCTATTTATATTGATCTACTGACTCTTGCTGCTCTTCGGTTTCTGGCTCTTCGATTTCCGGCTCTTCGATTTCCTGCTCTTGATCAGAGATAGGTACTAAAGCAACCGCTGCGATCGCATCTTCATCATCTAACTTTTGCACTCTGACCCCAGTTGCCATGCGAGATTGGGGAGAAATAGCATCAACAGCTTGACGAATGATAATCCCTCGACTAGTGACTATCATCAATTCATCCCCTTCATTAACTACCTGTAGGGCTGCCAGTTGGTCTTTCGGTAAACGGAATTTGGTTGAGCGAACTCCCATACCAGCACGGTTTTGTAGCCGGAATTGGGATACGGGTACCCGCTTACCATAGCCTCCCATAGTGACAATTAATACCCAAGGACCCTGAGCCGCTGTTTCCACCATCTCAGAATCACTAAGGTCTTCTGTCTCTTCCTCTGAATCCTCAGTAGCAGCTAGACTAGCGATGATTTGACCGGACAAAATATCCATACCGATTAATTCATCATCACCCTTGAGTTTCATAGCCTTAACTCCTCTGGTCGCACGACCGAGGGGGCGGAGTTGATCATTGTCACACTTGAAGTGAATTGCCATGCCATGACGAGACCCAATTATGATGCTGTCTTCTTGCCTAGCACGAAGTACCCACCGCAACTGGTCTCCTTCCCCGAGGGAAATAGCAATTAATCCATTTGCCCGAATTTTGCTGAAAGCATCTAGAGCAGTTTTCTTGATGTAACCCTTATGGGTTAGCATGACTAGATATTCATCATCTGTAAATTCAGATACCGGTACAATAGAAGTAATTTTTTCTTCGTGGGGAATGGGTAACATCTGCACAATCGGTACCCCCCTGGCGGTGCGAGATGCAGCCGGGATTTGGTAGGCACGGAGAGAGTACACTACACCGCGATCGCTAAAAAATAAAATGCTATCGTGGTCGCAGCAAGTGAAGAAATGCTCTACCTCATCATCATCTTTAATTCTGGCAGCAGCTTTCCCACGAGTTGCCCGAGCTTGAGCTCTAAACTCATCCACAGGCATGCGTTTGATATACCCTTGCTCAGTCAGCAGAATCACAGCTTTTTCATTAGCAATCAGGTCAGTATCATCTAGTTCCCCTTCAACCTGTTGAATTTGTGTGCGGCGTGGTGTGGCAAAGCTCTGTTTCAGTTGCTGGGCTTCAGTTTCAATAATCTCCAGGATGCGACTTCGGCGAGCTAGGATATCCCGTAAATCCGCAATCCGAACTTGTAATTCCTCATGCTCAGCTTGAATCTTTTGGGCTTCCAAAGCAGTCAAACGGCGCAGCTGCATTTGCAAAATAGCATCTGCTTGGGCTTCAGATAGACTAAATTCTGTCACTAATTGTCCTCGTGCTGTAGTCGTATCCGCCGCCCCCCGAATCACGGCAATCACAGCATCTAAGCTATCTAGGGCAATTAGTAACCCTTGCAGTAAATGATCCCGTTCCTCAGCTTTGCGCAATTGATATTGAGTCCGTCGGGTAATGGTTTCAATGCGGAAATCCAGGAAAACGTTTAAGAACTGCTTTATGGTCAGCAACTGGGGTTCATTGCCCACCAGGGCTAGCATATTTGCTCCAAAATTGGTTTGGAGGGGGGTTTGCTTGTAGAGATTATTCAGGACAACTTTGGGATAAGCATCGCGCTTTAGTTCGATTACGATGCGCATGCCATTGCGATCGCTTTCATCCCGAATATCGGAAATGCCATCAATGCGCTTATCATTAACCAATTCAGCAATCTTTTCGATTAAACTTGCCTTATTAGTTTGGTAAGGTAGCTCAGTAATAATAATGGCTTCTTTGTCTGGACGACCTCGTTGCCCAATGGTTTCAATTTCTGCCACACCTCGCATGGTGATAGAACCCCTACCACTGGTGTAAGCATCTTTAATACCCGATGTTCCTAAAATCTGTGCCCCAGTGGGGAAATCTGGACCAGGGATATACCGCCTTAACTCCTTATCAGTGATTTCGGGATTATGGATCAGGCCGACTAAGCCATCCACCAACTCTCCCAGGTTATGAGGGGGGATATTGGTTGCCATACCCACAGCAATCCCCGATGAGCCGTTGAGCAGTAATTGGGGAATCCGTGCTGGTAAGACAGTCGGTTCTTGTTGGGAACCGTCAAAGTTATCAACAAAGTCTACAGTTTCTGACTCAATGTCCCGGAGTAGGGCATTGGTAGCGATCGCTTGCAAGCGGCACTCTGTGTAACGCATTGCCGCTGGGGGGTCGTTGTCTACTGAGCCAAAATTTCCATGACCATTAATCAGAGGCGATCGCATGGAGAAATCCTGAGCCATGCGCACCAAAGCGTCATAAACAGCAGTATCCCCATGGGGATGATACTTACCCAACACTTCCCCCACCACACGAGCGCATTTGCGGAACGGACGGTCTGGGCTTAAGCCCAGCTCATGCATCGCATAGAGAATCCGTCGGTGTACTGGCTTGAGCCCATCCCTGGCATCTGGTAATGCCCGACCTACAATAACGCTCATGGCGTATTCTAAATAAGACCGGGACATTTCGTTCCGCAAATTTGTCGGGACAATGCGTTCTTGGGATGTACTCATAGTTGGACAAACTCCCTTATTATCGAGGATTTTGCTAAATAAATCGGTTAAAATCTCTCAAAAGAGGCTTTTAACACCTTTTTTTTCCAAATTTGGCTGGTTATTTTTAAATTTTAACACAAAATCTCGACTATAGCCGGTAACAGAACCACGGGCAAGGCTTAGACAATGAGCAGATTCGCGCTTCTTGTGCAAAAATTATGGGAAAAAGACAGAAAATTTCCTAGGGTAGCTTAGAAAATTAACCTGTTCTTGTTCATGTTGACTGGCGGTTTATGCCACCAGATTGTTTTCCTCCCCTGACTAAACCTCAGAGGTTCCCAACGACTAAGGAGTTTTTGATGAAACTATCCTATGTTTTGATCGGCTTAGCTATTTTTGCCATCGTTTTGAGACCAGATTTAATCCCTATCAGCCTCGCTCTAGCTATAATCGGCTTTGGTGTCGTGTTTGGTCTGTTTAGGGATCACCTGATGAAGTAATCGGTAAGGTTAATCTATTCACAAGTACCTTGACCTAAAGCGTTTTTCCATCATTTTGGCTGAATCGTGCTATAATATGTTTCCTGTCATTTACTCCGATGAGTTTCTTGAACACGATAACGGTCGGTTTCACCCAGAACGACCAGAAGGTTTAACTGCGATTGTTGATGCTATCAAAGCTGCACCTTGGGCTGACCAAATTAAGTGGCAGTTACCGACAGCGGTAGAAACTCGTCGAGTGATGCCTCTAGTACAACAAATTCATAGCCAGCGCTACATTGAGACAGTTGAAGAAATAGCTAGGAGTAATGGTGGCAGGTTAGATGCGGACACAGGGATATCCCCCCGCAGTTACGATGTTGCCCTACTCGCCGTTAGTGCTTGGCTAGATGCGGTAGATCAAGTCCTCACTACCAATAATTCAGCCTTTGTTCTAGCCCGTCCCCCTGGTCATCATGCTGAACGTCAGAGAGGGATGGGGTTTTGCTTATTTTCCAATGCTGCGATCGCAGCTTACTATGCCTTAGAGCAATCGGGAGTCGAACGAGTTGCCATCCTAGACTGGGATGTCCATCACGGCAATGGTACTCAAGATGTTGTGGAACGAGATGCTCGCATTGCCTACATCTCCCTTCATCAATCCCCTTGCTATCCTGGTACAGGCCAAGCCAGTGAACAGGGGTTTCACAATAATGTCCTTAATCTTCCCATGGCACCAGGCAGCACGTTAGCAGATTACCAGCCGATGTTTGAACAGAAAGTGATGCCCTTTTTAACCAAATTTCAGCCAGATTTATTGATTGTCAGTGCTGGTTATGATGCTAATGCCGCCGATCCCTTGGCAAATATTGCCTTGCAGCCAGATGATTATGGGCTATTTACCAAGTATTGTCTGCAACTAACTCGTCGGATTGTTTTTGGTTTAGAGGGCGGGTATGAACTCACTGCTCTAGCTCAGTCGGTGGTAGCAACAATTAAACCTTGTTTGGCCAAGGAGAGTTGATCTGGCTAAGTATAGATAGCTATAAGTATAGCTGGTTAATTATAGCTGGTTAACTATAGCGCTACAGTAGGCGGCTATACTCAAAACAATTAAATGTTTAAATCCGCCATACTGCTTGAATTATTCTGGAAACAACAGTAGTTAGATCAACTTAACTGCTCTAAGTCCAAAAAATAGAGTCAGAGCCACAACAGTGGCAGCAGCTAGAATTCCAAAGTAAGCGATTGCTGCAGATATCATATTATTCTCCCAAAAATTGACTAGTGTAATAATATTACATAATTTTACCTCATATTGAGTCTTATTCCTCAGAGCAATAGTCAACCGTCAATAGTCAACCGTCAGCTGTCAACGGTGAACAATCATGGACGACAAGAAATTTTTTCGTTTTGTGTGGCGCTTTAATGCTATTGTTATTATGGCTACTGGATTGCTAGCAATAGCGGTTTTGGCTTTTGCTGCTATCGAGATAGTCAAAAGCACTACGAGAGAGCGGCAGCGGATTAACATTGTTAATGTCGATGACGATAGCTCAAGGTCTCAAGAGTGGGAGCTGGGTAATCTCAGGGAAGTTGATGGCACAACCTATCTAATGGTGCCGCTTTACTCAGACCAATCTTATACCCAATCCTATTATAGCAAATCGACACGCTCAACTAGAAACTATTTGTTTTTGGATAGTGAAACAGGTAAAAGCAAATGGCTCTTTGCTAAGAATGACTATTTAATTGCTAGCGATAGCTTCATTTCAGAAACTAATGATAGAGCTAATAACAGGGTTGAATCTAAACCAGTTATAGCCGTTTTATACAACCTTATTAAACAAGATACCAATGGTGATGGAAGATTAACAAACAATGATAGTATAACAATAGCATTTACACATCCCAATGGTAATGAATATCAGGAAGTAGTAAGTGGAGTAGATAGATTTTTGGGTTACAAGGTCAAACACGCAAATAGCCTATTAATTTTGTACCAGCGGGATGGTATTGCCTATTCAGCAAAGGTTTCTTTAGATAATTTCGCTCTCTCCAATGAAACAGAATTACCTAAAGTAGGTCAGCCCTGAATCTCACCCTCGATAAACTGAATCCTACTCCCTACTCCCTACTCCCTACTCCCGCGCAACCCAGGACGAAAGTACTTCTGGTAATTAAAAACTGCTATAGATAAGAGTTTCAACCCTTAACCGAACCGGCTAAAATCCCCCGCACAAAGTACCGCTGTAGAACAAAAAACACAATCAGTGGTACAATCATTGTGATAAATGCACCAGAGGTAAGAAGATGCCACTGCTGCCCACGATAACCTACTATATTTGTTAATCGGATCGTTAGCGGGGCAACGTCTGGTGTAACTCCGAGATAGACTAAAGCAACTAGCAAGTCATTCCAGACCCAGAGAAATTGAAACACGGCAAATGATGCGATCGCAGGCATGGATAGAGGCACAATCAGCTGGGTAACTATGGTTAGATGAGACGCACCATCCACTGCTGCTGCTTCGATTAACTCCTGAGGCAAACTAGCAATATAATTACGCAATAAATAAATTCCTAAGGGCAAACCATAGCCTGTGTGGGCTAACCAAATACCTAATAATGTACCGGAAAGTCCTAGATATCCGTAGACTCGCAATACCGGAATCAGAGTCATCTGTAACGGGACTACCAGCAAGCCAACTACTACCATAAACAGGACTTGGCGACCAGGAAATTTCATCCAAGCAAACCCATAGGCAGCAACAGTAGCGATCGCAATCGGAATAACTGTAGCGGGAATCGAGATAGCCAGACTATTGAAAAATGCCTGTCCCATCCCTTCGGAGGTAATCACATCAATATAGTTACCCAGGTGGTATTGGGTGAAATTGAAGGGGTGTTGGAAGACTGACCACCAACCGGTTTTGAGCACATCATCTCGGTAGCGTAGGGAACTAATGAACAAGCCAACAGTGGGTAGAGTCCAGATCAAAGAGATGATAATCAGGGTCAGATGAATCGGGATTTTCCAGAAGAATTGCTGTAGGTGTTGGGATTTTGCTACAAAGAACGGTTTTGGTGCCATAGCTGGGTTAAAGTCATGTCTGGAATTAGTCTATTTTTTGCCAAGATAAGCGCTTTGTGCAACCAATCCCACAACAGCAGTCGTTAAACAAGTGGGCAAAACAACTGGGCAAAACAACTGGGCAAAACAACTGGGCAAGATGCGTTCGCGAAGCGGCTCCAAAGGAGCATCGCATCACCCCAAGCCTTATAGAATTTCAACCATAGCTAGAACAGTTGCTTAACTCGGTGACGCCATCAGAATCAAATTTTAACTTTAATCTGAATACTATAACATTTCTAAATCAATTAGAAATAATAAATAATAATTACCGTTTTTGACCTTAACCAAAATCCTTCTATGTCTTGATGCAGTCGCGAATGGGGGAAATCCCCTTTGGCCTCACTGGCTCACCTGTTCCCTTGCTGCATCGCTACTTGATTAACTCTTGCCTCTTGCCTCTTCCCTCTTGCCTTTCCCAAGCGGGAGTATGTTCACAATTCAAATAATAATTATATATTACTATTAACGGCTGTTCTCCTGCTCTCGAAACCGACGGATATTGCTAATCATAACCGGAATAATAACTAGTAATAAAATAACTGCGATCGCACTACCTCGTCCAAAGTTCCGATAATTGAACATTTCCTTAATCATACGAGACGCAATCACTTCCGTATTTTGATTACCACCGGTCATCACCCAGACAATATCAAAGACTTTTAGGACCGCTATTACTACAGTAGTCACAACCACAGCAATAGTCCCTCGTATCATCGGAATAGTAATTGTCCAGAAGATTTGCCACTCACTAGCTCCATCTATCCGTGCAGCTTCGATAATATCTTTGGGGATACCTTTGATGGCAGCAGAGAGCAAAATCAAGCAAAACCCTGTCTGCAACCAAATCATAATCACAATCAGAGCATAATTATTAAGTTCGCGCTCCACTAACCAACCTACAGGCTCAAATCCTAAACTGGTAATAATGCCATTGAGTAAGCCAATTTGTTCTGAGCCAGCTGGACGAAAAGCATAGATAAATCGCCAAATCACGCTAGCCCCCACAAAGGAAATTGCCATTGGCATAAAGATTATAGACTTGGCTACGGGTTCATAGCGTACCCGATCCACCAGCACCGCAATAATTAAACCCAATGCTACACTAAACCCTGTTACCAATACCAACCAAAGGACATTGTTACGAAAAGCGATTAGCATAGTAGGGTTGGTAAAGGCAAAGATGTAATTGTCCAGTCCCACAAAATTTTGCGATCGCTTATCCAAGAAGCTGATATAGATAGTATTGAGGGTCGGCAGAATCAGGTAAGCGGTTAGTAATGCTAAAGCAGGGGCTAAGTATACCCAAGCCACAAAATGCGTTCGCGTAGCGTGACCGTTCGCGTAGCGTGGCCTTTTGGCCAAGGTCAATCGCGTTTTATTGGGTAGCTGATTTACCAAGCCATTCATGCCATATAATAAAGCTATCACCCCACCACAGCCTATGACAACGGCGAGAATGAAAGTAACTATTTTGAGCAATACCATCCTTCATTGCCTCATCACTTCATCACCTGATAACCTTATCACTTGATCACCTCATATAAATCTCTCACCGAATCCCGTTTATTGCCATGCTCTAAATTATAAAATTTATAATTTTTTTGCCACAGTTCCAGTTCATAGATAGATATTGATTTAGCGATAATGTCAGTGCTCCTTGCACGATCACCTACTTGTGGATCGGTTGTAAATACTCCACAATGAATTTGGTTAGTTGATATATTCCAATAATGTCTCAATTTGTATTTCCAATCAATGACTTGTTCCACTACCTTATTTCTATGCTTATTTCTTCTAGTTCTTTCGTGCTTTCCTGTCGCTTCAGTATCAATATATTTAGTTTCAATTAAAAATATTTTTTTGTTTTTACTAAGATAAACAAAATCTACTTTACCTAAATTTGTATAGTCTTGGATTAGGGCCTTTTCAAACAGGATGAGCTGACTACAGGTTGGAAATAATGAGTTGATATTGAAAAATAGATATGCCTGTAATAGCAGTTCCTGATCATAGGGAAAACCAATAACCCCTATAAAAAAACGTCTCATATCTTCTTCACTTTGTGGCTGTTAACCTTGGCAATAGGAAACAAATTTATCAATCTGACTAGTATCCATAGCTTATTTCTTATTTAAACTTGAGTTTGGCCTAAAGGGGGAATCCTAAACTTACGGTGTTGCTCAATTATGGAAGATCCAAAGGTAATCGGTAATCGTTAATCGGTAACTGCTCCAACTATACTTGAGTACCCAAATCCTATTCAGCAAAGCCAAATTTATAGTAGTCACTGACATCCTACTATATCCTGCCTGCTTACACCCCAAGGGATTGCCGTTACAGCGGAGCGAAGCGCAAGTGCTGATATTGTACTCAGATATTTAATCGTAATTAATGCCTAAACGCCGCTATTGTCCCTTTCGCTAAATGGTGGCGAATAACTGACTTAATTTGATTTCAGTATCTTATATCATGTCAGGATAATTACCCTTAATAAAAATATCCCCCATCTGGCCACACTTCCCGCGCCCGGACCCCTTAATTATGGGTATTCAACCAGACTTGATATTATAGTTACCGATTTGGCAATTGTGCTAAAGTAACATTAGAAGGCGATTTTAAATAAATATTTTTTTTTACAATGACTAATCCCTAATTCCTCATACTTAATCTGGCCAACTGTCCTCAATAGTTTTCAGAACTGTATCCACATCTGTCCCACCAATATAATCAACAATGCCACTCCAGAATGTCCCGGTACCCACGGCTCCTGGCATCATATCCGAACCATCGAAGCGCACCATATCCGCATTGGCTAAGATTTCCGCTTGACGTTTAACAATGTCATTGGGGTAAGCATCCAAACTAACCTGTTTATGGGGTGAGACATAATCTCCCTGACTTGCCCAGATAGTATGGGCTTGGGCAGTTGATAAATACTCCATCAACTTCCGTGCTTCTGGAGTATCCTTAAACATAGCAGTCACAATACCAGACACTAACACTGGCACTCCCAATTCCTGTTTAATACCCGGTAACAGAAAGATACTCACATCCTTATCTAGCGCTACATCTTTAGGTAAGAAGCTAGTGATAAAGCTAGCTTGGCGATGCAGATAGCAACCTGGGGGGTTATCAAATAACGGTGCAGTTGCGTCACCAAAGGGAGTGCTAATAATACCAACAGTGCCACCAAACACATACTTAGGATTAAGGGCAATGTTGCCAAACTGCTCAAAAGCATTCTTAACCGCTGGGTGATTAAAGGGAATCTTGTGAGCAACCCACTGGTCATACACTTCCCCACCAACCGTGCGCAACATAATATCCTCAATCCAGTCAGTACCAACCCATCCTGTAGCCGCACCGCTTTCTATTCCGATGCACCAAGGGACACCGCCATCTGCCACAATCTGATCGGACAGTGCCATCATTTCATTCCAGGTGGTAGGGATTTTGTAACCAGCTGCCTTAAACGCAGCTCGATTGTACCAAACTAAGCTTTTGACCGCCGCCCTAATCCACACCCCGTATACTTTACTATCGACAGTTGCCAAATCTAGCCAGTTTTGAGAATAAGCAGCAGATAACTGAGATTTGTCCATGAAGGTATCTACAGGTACCAGTTCACCTTCCCTAGCAAAGTCAGCCATCAAACCCGGTTGAGGGAACATGGCAAGATCGGGAGCATTTCCAGATTCCACCAACACAGGTAGGAGGGTGGCGAAATCACTACTGGCTTCATACACCACCTTGATACCCGTTTCTTTAGTGAAGGGTTCTAGTATCTGTTCCATGATTTGCTCCCCTTCCCCTGTCATTACTCCCAGGATAGTAACCGTATTGCTTTTAGGGTCTCCACCCTTGGGGGCACAGGCGACTAAAACTAAAGATAAACCTAGAAATACAGTAGGAAATACCGTGTTAGGAGCCGGTTTAGTTCTAAATTTCGCAAAAAATTCTCCTATATGCTCGATAAAACCTATCTTGATCCATAATTTGGGTCTGAACATCTTTCAATTATGAGCCTTAGCAAATAATGACACTCATACTGTGAGTACAATTCCGTTCTAAGATAACCCCACTCAATGACTTGAGCAACAACTTAGGGAGGGGAAGCTTGAGAAATCAGAATACACAGATGAAAGACTCTATGTTTGAAAGGCAGGCTTGATCAACGTAAACCTTCAGCCTACTAGGTGGTGTGTTACGGGACCGACTGTCCCAACACTAGCTACCGATAAAATGAGGGCGAGCCTTTTGGTGGTGCGTTACGGGGCGGGCTGTCGCAACACTGGCGCTCGAGGTTGAAGATGAGGGCAAGCCCGCCCCTAATATCAAGTCTGGTTGAATACCCATAATTAAGGGGCCCGGGCGCGGGGAGGGTGGGAAGTGTGGGGAGATGGGGAGATGGGGAGATGGGGAGATGGGAAGATGGGGAGATGGGGAGATGGGAACCCACCCCTAACCCCTCCCAGGAGGGGAATATGGGGAGATGGGGGAAATTTTTATTAAGGGTAATTATCCTGACATGATATAACACACCCTACGCACCCTACGCAACTAAGCCCATGCTATGGTTGCCAGCTATCAGCCATTCATGATGCTGGCAACAGAACGAACCGAACAAAAGGGCATCATGGCGACATCACCTACAAAAAAAAGCTTAAGCTCAATGCTGTTCGCGCAGCGTGCGCGTAGCGCATATGCTTACCAATAAACGGTGACCTAGAAAAACTACTGATTTTAGCCTCTATCTATTTGTTAGAACTTTATACTAACTTCACATAACTAGGATTCGAGTTCGACGTAAACTGGACAATTTTGAGAGTTTATCCCTATCCCTAGGCTTTATTTATAGGGTTTATAAATGAGATGTAAACGTAGGATGTCTTTTTTTATTGGACACTAAAACTCTGGAGCTGTTGCCCTTATTGCGTTTTGCCTTTTGTATTTTGTATTTTAATAAGGTAGTATTTTCACAAATAAAATAAAAACGCTATCTGATATTAATGGTGCTTAATTGCTAATAAAACCCTTAAATAAACATTCATCGTTAATACTGAAAAAATACTTACTTAATTTATTTATATTTAATTTATTGAAATTTTTGATTTTTGTACGGATTTACGTTTTTTTGACTTTTGCATATAAACCGTAAAAAATACCCCCCCCAAAAAAAAATATACACATATCAACCTTGAACGGAAACAGAGATATTTCATGATTAATTTAATATTAGGGATTTTAACTAGGTAAATTTTATGGTTTGTAACCCAATACCCTATGAAATTCAGTGCGTTTGACTAGTTATCGAATGGGGTTATAGCTACGATTCATGGCAACTGGCAATAAGCCATTAAACATCAACAATCAGGAAGTTCCCTGACGACCAAATCATTCCCGTAACTAGGCTTTGTCAAGCAGTAAGAATTAAATAAAAGCAATGTCTGACACATTTTCCTCAACTCATCCACTTCTGAGTGTTGCTCACTGGGACACTCAGACTATCAGCTACAGCTTCTATAACAATGCCAACGGTGGTTCTTATTACGGAGATGAAACGGGGGTTTCAGAGATATCAGAAGAAACCAAAGACAATATCAGAAGCATCTTCGAAACTCTGGAAAGATACCTTGATGTTGATTTCCATGAGGTACCAGATACGACAACAGACTATGGTCTATTGCGCTACATGGTATCTGATGGTCCGGGCTATTCCTATGCCTATTTGCCTGAGGGATTTAACTTCAATTTCGGCAATGGGTGGGATGTGGCCGGGGATGTGCATTTGAACCCAGCCTACGACACCACAGGTAAGAACGGAAACGGATTTGCTGACGACCCAGGGAATCATGGCTACATGACCCTGATTCACGAGACATTACATGCTCTGGGTTTCAAACATCCTAATAAATACGAGGACCATGATCACGGTCCATTTTTGCCCTTTAACGAGGACAATACCACCAACACAGTAATGTCGTATAACTTTGCTGGGAAATCAGCGATTACCCCAATGATTTACGACATTCAAGCATTACAGTTAATCTATGGAGCTAGGGAGTATAACCACGGGGATACTACTTACTCCTTTGACAGCGTTTATTACTACACAGATGGTAGTGAGGATTATGGTGCAACCAAACCGATTAAGCAAACCCTCTGGGATAGTGGTGGTGAAAATACTTTAGACTTTTCAAACCTGGCTTTTTTGAATACAGGTTACCACTTTGATATGAATGAGGGGGGTATTATAACCACCCAAAACGCTTACAATGGTAGCTCTTATAAAGCTAGGACCGATGACAGCGGAACAAAATACCTTACGTCTGAATCTGGAACTGCGATCGCATTCGATACAATTTTTCACAATCTGATCAACTCCAGCAGTAACGATTACATCATTGCCAATAGTGCAGCCAATATCTTTAGCGGTTATGAATTGGGAATTTCCACGGGTGATGATATTATTGAAGGTTGGAACTATCTAGATACTTTAGATCTTTCCGAATATGCTTCCTCTAGTGTAACCCAAACTCAAGAGGGTTATGACCTGATTCTTGATCTAGGCTGGGATAGTTCGATTACCCTCAAAGACTACTATGCAGTCTCTCAAAGCGATCGCCTTAACATTACCTTCGAGGAGGATAGTCAACCACCTGTATGGGAAGAGATTATTATTCCGGACACCATAACAAATATTAGCGACGTTCAGTATGTGGCAGAGGAGCCTCAACCTACCAACACTGCTCCGACGGATATCACCCTTGATGGCAGGAGTGTCAAAGAATTCAGTAAAAATGGCACTACCATTGCTAAGCTGACTACTAAGGATGTTGATTCCGGAGATAGCCATACTTATAAATTATTAGATGATGCTCAAGGTCGCTTTAAAATTGATGGCAATCGACTAAAAGTCAAAAATGGCCACCTCATAGACTTTGATGACAACTCTAGTCACTCGATCAAAATCCGCACCACCGACTCCGGAGGTAAAAGCTACGATAAAACTTTCACCATTGAGGTCCTTAACCAGAATTTTGCTCCGACGGATATCACCCTTGATGGCAGGAGTGTCAAAGAATTCAGTAAAAATGGCACTACCATTGCTAAGCTGACTACTAAGGATGTTGATTCCGGAGATAGCCATACTTATAAATTATTAGATGATGCTCAAGGTCGCTTTAAAATTGTTGACGATCAACTAAAAGTCAAAAATGGCACTCTCTTAGACTTTGATATCAACTCTAGTCACCCGATCAAAATCCGCACCACCGACCAGGGGGGTGAAAGCTACGAGAAAACTTTCACCATTGAAGTCCTTAACCAGAATTGGAAAAGCAAATCGATTAGGGGAGACCGTTACGATAATCGGCTTGAAGGCGGTCATGGTGATGATAGGCTTTGGGGTAATGGCAATAATGACACACTAATTGGTGGCTCGGGTCATGACACTCTTTCAGGAGGTTCTGAGGATGACACTCTTGTTGGAGGTTCCGGTAACGACTTTCTCAGAGGAACTTGGGGCAATGACAATCTCTATGGTGGGTATAATGATGACACTCTCGGAGGTGGTCAGGGAGATGACTACCTTTTTGGGGGTGTTGGCAATGATAGGATCATGGGAGATGTGGGTAACGATACCCTAGAAGGTAGTTCAGGTCAGGACACTCTAAGCGGAGGTTCGGGTGATGACCTCATCGAGGCTGGGACAGAGGATGATACTCTCAGAGGAGGTGAGGGAAATGACACCCTCAAAGGTGGCTCTGGCAATGACTACCTTAGAGGAGACCAGGGAAATGACAGCCTTGAGGGTGGCTCTGGTAACGACTATTTGATTGGAGCTTCGGGTAATGACAGTCTTGATGGCGGGAGTGACCATGATACCTTAAAAGGTAGCTCTGGGAATAACTATTTGATCGGAGGTTCGGGTGATGACCTCCTCGACGGTGGCCGGAACCATGATAGTCTTGAGGGTGGCTCTGGCAACGACTATTTGATCGGAGGTTTGGGTGATGACCTCCTCGACGGTGGGCAGCACCATGACTTCCTTAAGGGTGGCTCTGGTAACGACTCTTTGATTGGAGGTTCCGGTAATGACACCCTCAATGGAGTTGGAAATGGTTCCCGAGGTAATGGTGAAATTGATGTTCTTGTTGGTGGAGCTTGGTCAGATACTTTTATCCTAGGAGATGATCATCGCGCTTTCTACCAGGGTAAGGGCGACAATGATTATGCAGAGATTTATGACTTAGAATCTAAAGACATCATTCAGCTCTATGGTGTAGCGGATCAATATGATTTGGTTGACGCTGATAATGGGTTACCCGGTAGCACAGCTTTATATTTTAAGAATGATTTGATTGCAGTATTACACGATGTATCTGTGAGTGATGTCAGCAGTAGACTTGAATTTCTTTCCTAATCTGACCAGTTGTAAGATTGGCAAGATGACCGAAGTTAGGGAAGATGGGGAAGAATCTACCGAGAGTCGGACTGATTTTTCTGCATGTTTTAATTTAATAGGATTGCTATACTTTTATCTGCTTTTGTTTACCAGTTACCAATTACCGACTAACTATATTTCTCATCCATTAACCAAACATTAACAAAAACGGGATAATGCCACCCTTGAGTTTATAAACTCAAGGGTGGCATTACATTTATTATTTATTTATTCTGTATAGTCTTCAGGTTCGAGTCTTGGTATTGCCTTCGTTAAAAAGAATTATCATGGATGGAATTATCATGGATTCCGTCATTAGAGGTTTCACGAGTAGCCTTATTGACCTCTTTATGGTTAGAGTTATTTCTTCCTTGCCAATGCTGATTAACTTGTGATGAGCGTTCATCAGTCTCAAGAAGTTCTAGAGCTTTTCTGTGAGATGATGGTAGGGAATCCATTGACCTAGAAGATTGTGGTGAGGTACCCCTCCAAGTTTTCCAGGCAGCTTTGACACCCTTAACCACATTACGAGTATTCTCTTTGACTTTTTGGGCTTGGTTTTTAGCACTGCTGATACTGTGGTCAACCTGTTGAACCACGTGACCAGCACTTTTGACTCCTTGATTAAGATCATCGGTCAAGTCGCTGATTTCTAACCCTGTCAGCCTAATGGCTTCTAGGGTCGGTGGTAATTCCCGATTTAGGGTATCAGCTAATTTTTCCACACTATGAGCTGCCCGCGCTAACTCTTGTACAGCAGGCAATAATGTTACCAAAACAGCGGTTAAACTAACTGCTACGAGCAGAAAGGACAGCCCGAGCCAAAATAGAGGATCAATCACAAAAAATCCTAGGATGTTGGGAAGCCCCGTCTATGGGGGAGAGGGGTGATGACCGTTGATTTATTATACAGGTTAATCTATGCTATGATTCGGTAACTAGCAATGGAAAATCGGAGTTTACAACTTTTTTGTTCAAGCCGATACTTTTTAGCTACCAGAATCTACCAAAAGCAAATTCTGGCTCGCCAATGCAAGCTGATTGCTCAGCCAGGGTGTATCTACCAAAGCCCGCAGAAAAATTCCACGAGCACCATTGATGTCTCTATCCATCATCTGGCCATCGATTTTTGATTTGATGATTTTACTGCCACCAATATTGATTAATTCACCAGTCCAGCTGACGGTCTTGCTGGTATAAGCTTCGCAGACATCAACAACAACTTTCCCATTTTCGCTTGCTTTATGCTTAAGGAACTCTTTAAACCGATAATGAGCAAAAGAGAGCATATTACGAACCGTTTTAGATCTAAGTTTCCGATTCGGCTTTTTGGACATCTGAGACGTCTCAAATGTTGGAAGCAATATTACGTCAAAGTTGTCAACTAGGAATCTGGCAGCCTTGTGATGTAACTCGTTGATAAAGTTTTGGATTTTGATTATTATCCGCCTGGCAGCTTTTCTCATTCGATATTTTCCCTTGCCTTTAGCCTTACTGATTTTTGAGATCAGATTATCTAGATGTTGACAAAGTCTTTGAATCCTAGAAAAGTCGCCATGGCCAATTTTTCCAACGGAAGTCTCGCTAAAAAATGTCAAAAAAGTCCTAACACCAGGATCCAAAGCAACTACTCTACCTTGGCTTTCGGTCTTAAGGTGAGCTGTTTTGTAAGGGACTACTAGGTAATAATCCCCATTGGTGCTAGTTAATCGACAATCACAGATGTTCTCGGGGAGTGTTTCAGTAAAAGTTAATTCACCTAACTTTGTGTGGTAAATTCCTTGAGCCGAAACAGCCGACTTAGGGATGTAGCAAGATTGAACGGGATTCTTGCGAGACCTAAATCTAACCCGATTAAACTGCCCAGTCAAATTGTATTTTTTCTTGGCCTCCCTAACGGCGGTGCAAGCATCCTTAATCGCTATTGATTTGATTTGATAAGGTACTGCCTTGCACCAGTCGGGAAGGTCATTTAATATATCAGTCTTAATGGCAAACCAGTTAGCTTTTACTTCGCCATTTTCAAGTATTTTGACGGTTTTATTGAAAACATAACGGGAAACCCCAAACCACTGACGAATCATTGAGCGCTGTTCAGGGTTTAGGAACACTCGAATCTTCTTGGATTTTTTGGCCGTATTTTCGGAGTCCGTGGACACGGCTTGAGAAGACGTGAATAATGGAGATAATATCTGCGGTAAGTTCCGATTCCGGACAACTTTCAGGCTGGTCGAGAACCAAGATTTTTCCACCGTTGAGACTGACCAAGTATTCAAAGAGTTCAAACCCAAATCGGGTAAGTCGGTCTCTACAGGCAACAACAATCGTGAGCTGATCACAGCGCATAAGTCGTTCCAATATGGCTCTAAGACCTTTTCGCTTGTAGTTGAGTCAACAGCCGATATCTTTGATGATTTCCGCTTCCGGGAAGAGGGAGTGCATGTATGCGATTTGCCTGGCGATATCGTCAAATTGTTTGCTACTACTGACTCGGCAATAGCAGATAGTAACTGCTTGTCTTGCTTGTCGTCGTCCAAGGCTAAGCCAGCTTTCGGTGTCAAACAATCTGGTTCCACCTGGCGTTTTTTCACATTTGATCGTCCCATGGTCTGCGTACTTCCTTAAAGTGTTCCTCGAGAGTCCCGTAAGTTCGACCGCCTTAGGTCGGCTACAAGTGCCATGGCTCTAATCTACCAATTAGTTGTAGATTTTGTAATATTAGTTGACACTTTTGCTAACTGTCACACAACCCTCGCCTTCAGTAATTAAGCTTAAGTCAACTTAACTGACTAGCCAGCGTGAAGTCTTGATAAAACACCCTTGAGAAAACACCATTAAGCTCGCCCAAACTTTAATCAATTGTATGCTATCAGTTTTCGTGACATTTGACAACGTATTTGACAAGGTTTAGTGATATTATTGGCTAATACTTGCAGCATTATGATAAATTTTTCCATTTCCGATCTTCGCGAGTCGGCTAGCCCACACAAAAACAGGGCGTTGTCCTTGTAGGGAGATAATTTATGGATAAGGGGAAGAGGGGGAAGAAGCGGAAGAAGGGGAAGTAAGAAAAAACCCATGACATCTGGCCAATCGGCAACACCAAAACAAGAAGTAGACCTTCTTACCCCCCGTCCGGGATGCCTAAAGCTAATGTTGATTAGCGGACGAGTTGGACTCTGCGGCAACTTCCGACTCGGACTTTATTGGCTCTACGCTTTCAGCCACAGAAGCTTTTTCAGCCACAGAAGCTTCAAGACCTGCTGCGATCGCTACCTTTAGTCGAGCTAGGGTATCATCCCAGTTACGCAGTGTGGAATCGGAAAGGCGATCTGCCTGTAGTTGCACACTGCTAGAAAGATCTTCGGCTAATTCGGGTAAGGCATCCGCCGATTTTTTCAAGAGCTTGCGTGTATCGCGACCAGTACGGGGGGCAATTAGTAACCCTACGACTGTTCCTACGGCACTACCCAATAGCATGCCACCGATAAATGCTCCAGCACTTTTTTTTGACATCTTTTGATTTGTTTTCCTACAACAGTTTTAG
The DNA here is from genome assembly GCF_010672095.1 of Moorena sp. SIO3I6. Taxonomy (NCBI): domain Bacteria; kingdom Bacillati; phylum Cyanobacteriota; class Cyanophyceae; order Coleofasciculales; family Coleofasciculaceae; genus Moorena; species Moorena sp. SIO3I6. The sequence continues at coordinate 23,385 of NZ_JAAHHU010000056.1, forward strand.
ATAAATGGGATGGATAAAACTTTAATAGTAAATGGTTTTGGTTTATTATCCTACAAGTAGCTTGATAATTGATCAGTAGTTAGTAGGCTAAGAGTGTAGGGTTTCTCACGACAGGTACGGTGAGACTGATCTAAGTTGCCCCTTGGGCTTGGTGAGGGCTATGCTGGGAATACTACAACCCGATACTAGTCATAACCCGATACTAGTGCGATCGCTCTCGAGGCACTAAGCTGTTCTTGCTAGTAGGTTTATAACTAAAGCGCCACCTAAATCCTCCAAATTTTTGAAGCATACCCAACAGTAGAAAAATTTGCTTGAGTGTGTGTAGCTGAACCTGTAATTGTTGATACTCCTCTCTCAAACCATGAATACCTACTTGTCCAAGAACAATTGCCTTGGGAGCACTATATAACTTTTTAGAGATACCGCGTTCAACCCTTTCCAACTGATTAGCGATAGATGAAAGCCACTGTCCCAATCGCCACACTTGGCAAGCAGCGTATAGACACAACAGGGAGAGCACAACATTGATAACGATTACAACTATCATCATCAAGATACCAGTGATACAATTGACTTTACAATCATAAGATGGCTAAGGTTGGGCAACTGGGAGAAAATTTAGTCGCTAGGTGGTTACAAAGCCAAGGCTGGGTTATCCTAAACCATAGCTGGCGCTGTCGATGGGGAGAGATTGACCTAATTGCCAAAGGAAACCCGGTGGCATTGGCTTTTGTCGAGGTTAAAACTCGCAGTCGAGGGAATTGGGATGCTGATGGTCGAAGAGCGATTACACCACAAAAGCAAGCTAAACTCCGGCGTACAGCTGAGTTATTTCTGTCAGAACATCCAGATTTAGCTAATTTACCCTGCCGATTTGATGTTGCTCTTGTCCGTTGCCAGTGCCTGAAGCAACCTTTACAGTCTACAACCACAGATCAAGAGATCGAATTTCCGATCGTTGAGCTAGCTCAACCGGTATTGGTGGCAGGGTATAAGCTGATTCTACAACACTACATGCAGTCAGCTTTTGATTAGCTACTCGGCTTGGGTGTTGGGTTTGGCTGCTAGCTCATCCTTTCTTAATCGTCAAGATTGCCTTTTGGCTTGCTTTTGCCTGATTTTTTCGGGACTTGCTTCAAGGCAATAGTGAGCGCCCTTTATCTCAACAAACCTTGAGAGGCTTCCCAGGTGGGAGTGTCACAAACATACGATTTTTTCAGGCAGACAGATTCTCCAGTATTACCTAATCTTAAATAAGAAACAGATACCCATTGTCATAGCTTGGTATAAACTGAATCATATCCATCACTCCTCAAGAGTAGAAAAATGGAAAGCCTCACCATTGCTATGGTCGAGTGGATCATAAAACTGTTCCGCGTTTACCTGGTCGCTGGTTTGATTTTTGCGGTTCCTTTCGTCATCTTTGGGGTGCAACGGGTTGATCCCAATGTCCATGGATGGGCGATCGGCTTTCGCATTATGATCATTCCCGGTGTGACTGCCTTCTGGCCGATGTTTGCCACTCGCCTGTTGAGAGGAAAAACTCTTCCGACTGAACGCAATGCTCACCGTATATCGGCCAAACGACTGACCTGAAAGGGAAATGCTATGATTCTCGCTCGCCGTAAAACTCACTTTTATTCCTTTGTGGTACTAGCAGTTGTCCTACCAGTGTGCTTCTTGGCAGGGATTTTACTGCGTCCTAGTTACGAACCAGTGGATGTAGCTACCAATAAATTATTTACACAGGCAGGGTTCGTGACACAAACCCAACCCAGAAAAGAAATTGGCTCAACTAAACTTGAGGATGGAACATTTCGGTTTCATGTTGAAACCTTTGTCAATTACCAAGGCAAACTGGTCATGGAATTGAAGTCTGATTCTTTGCTCCAAGTTCCTGACCCCTTGCTGTATTGGGAAGCTACTAAGGAAGCCCCCACAGAAATTAGCGATCGCTCTATACTGCTAGGCAATCTGGCAGGGTTATCTCGTAAACAATTTTTGCTTCCTGGCAGTGTGCGAGGTAAAGCGGGACATTTGCTGATCTACAGCCAGGGGCAACAGAAGCTTATTGCAGCTCTACCATTGCGAGCCAAACTGACTACAGTTTATCGTTATTAGTGCTTAGTAAATAAACGAAATTTTAATGATAGTTACTAATGAATAATTACCAATGAATAATGATCAATATAGCGGTTTTTAGCCTAATGAGGTACACAAAACTTTTTACCTCTTTCCTCTTCCGACTTTACTGCTCCCTGCTCCCTGCTCCCTGCTCCCTAAAAGCCAAAAAATTGTACCTTACTAGCTTAAAAACCGCTATAGCAATAGCAAATAACCTTTAGTAAAACAATGAGTGTTGCCTATAAAGCTGTTCTGTGGAACCGCCAGAAGTTTATTTACGATGCTATCCTTCTGAGCCTAGTTATCCTTTATATTGTACTTTTCATCAATGTTACCCAGTGGTTCGATAGCAACATCGACATCAGGGGAGTCAGGATTCGCGCTTTTGGCTCAGCTGCTTTCATCCTGCTCCACGTCATCTTATCCATTGGTCCGCTAACTCGCCTGAGCCCAAAATTCTATCCCCTGCTCTACAATCGGCGTCATATGGGGGTTACGATGTTCTTCTTAGCCCTCCAGCACACCCGCCTTGGCCTGCAATGGTACCACGACTTCGGCAATCTCGAACCTTTGGTTAGTCTGTTTCTGAGCAATACTAACTATTTTACCTTTATTCGCTTTCCCTTCCAGGTTTTGGGATTTGTTCCCCTGGTGATCTTGTTCCTAATGGCAGCCACTAGCCACGATTTCTGGCTGGCTAACCTAACCGCTCCGGTTTGGAAAGGTTTACATATGAGCGTTTATCTTGCCTACGGACTACTGACAGGTCATGTCCTGCTAGGAGCACTGCAAACTAACAAGCATCCAGTTCTGACCCTTGCTGTTGGTGTTGGACTAGTGTGGATTGTGGGAGTGCATTTGGCAGCAGGGATTCGGGAGTTCGGGCGGGACAATCAGGATCTTGTTACAGGAAACGAAGAATTTGTGGATGCGGGCAGCATCGCAGAAATCCCGGAAAATCGAGCTAAGATAGTCACTCTCGGAGGCGAGCGGGTGGCAATTTTTAAGTATGACGGTAAGATTTCTGCGGTTTCCAACGTCTGTCAGCATCAGAATGGCCCTCTAGGGGAGGGAAAAATTGTGGATGGCTGCATCACCTGTCCATGGCACGGCTACCAGTATCTACCAGAAAATGGTGCTTCCCCCCCACCCTTTACAGAAAAAATCCCTACGTTTGATATTAAGTTAGAAGGCGATCGCATTTTGGTGAAAACTATACCGAACCTTCCTGGTACCAGCGTTAGTCCTGCTGTAATTGCTATGGAGGAACAGAGGTGACTACCAACAGCGAAGGTCAAAACACCGATGAATTTTATATCGGTTATGGTAAGGTGCCGACCGGCATCAAACGGTTTTTGTTAATATTGATTCCGGTCTTAGCCCTGGTGATTCTGATTCTAGGGGCTGTCTTCCCCTTAATTCATTACCAGTTTAATTCTGGAAAGGTCAATAAGGCTCAAGAGTTTGAAGGGTTGCTGTTAGGACAACCTGTTCCTCACTTGCTGGTACCCCGTCCAGGGGATACCTCCTCCCAAGCCCCCTACTCTCGCTACTTGCTCACGGGTCCGGGAAAAACCTCACCCAAGTCCAGCGTCTTGGATCAAGTGGGAAAGTGGGTCAAGCTAACCGGTAGTCCAGTTTATCGCAACAACCTTACGGTGATAGCAGCTCGCTCTGCAGAGGCAATTGACCCTCCTTCGGGAGCAGTGAAACCGGATGCGGGTAAATCTCTGGGTGAGTTCTCCCTCTTAGGAGAGATTTTAGACAGTAAATGCTACCCCGGGGTGATGAAACCAGGACAAACTAAAACCCATCGCTCCTGTGCCATTCGCTGCATTAGTGGTGGCGTTCCTCCAGTGTTCTTAGTACACAATCAGCAGAGGGATAATATTTATCTGCTCCTAGTAGATCGGCAAAACCAGGCAGTTAACTCCCGGATTTTGGACAAGGTAGCTGACCCTATCCGGATCACTGGGGAAGTAGTTCAATATGGGGATATGTTTGTTCTCAAAGCTGACCCGGAAAGTTATGAGCTGGTGACTCAGTAAACCTGGGGATGATGGGCAATCGATGGGTAACGGAATTACTCACACTCCTCCGATTCCCCACGCTTGTAGAGAATTTGACAAATGATCTGATATATGTATTAACAGAAAAGGATAGATTTAGGTATTCCTATCCCCCCCTTTTAGGTGTTACCTAGTCATTGATTTACCCATTGCTCTGATTACTGGACTAATGCTTCTCTAGGAAAGGATACACCACTCTTCCTCAATAACGGAAATGATTGCCAATAGTATCAATAACCTTAATCCCAAATTGCTGCTAGTTGTCTCCCGGGCCCTGGCAGCATTGCGACCCTCGGTGATTGCTTTCCTAATTGCCAACGCTAGTATGCTCAGTGGCGGGAAGGAAACACCAATATCGTTTTGTAACGTTCTGTTTGTTGGCAATCTCTGTGCGTCTTTGGCAGTGGTGGCTTTTTTTGGAGCGATTCCTATTCTAAATGAACTCAGAAAGTTGAATGTAAAGCTGCTTCTGGGACTGTTTATTAATGGTTGTTTAGCAGCCTTACTGTCTGCACTGATTTTCCTGGGACTACAACACACTACTGTCACCAATGCGGTCTTATTGGGGCGATTTGGTCCGGTGCTCTATGCTCTGGCAGGAGCAATTTTCTTTGGCAAGCGTATTCTGAAATGGGAATGGATTGGCTTTTCTCTGATTGGCGTCGGTATTGTTGCTATTGTTTTCACAAGCAGTAATTATCAAATCAATCAGGGAGACCTTTTAATCCTGGCATCAACGTTTTTGTATGCAGTTACTTCGATTATCGGCAAGTTGACCCTTTCTAAACACAACAGTTTGTCGGTAATTGTCTTCAGCCGTAACTTTATATCAGCTGTAATATTTTTCTCGATCGCTAGTTATTTATTTGGCCCGTCTCATTTTGGAGATGTCTTTTCAGGTCAGCTTTGGATGGTGATGAGTATCTATGCGCTAATTATCATCGTGATTACCCAATTTCTCTGGTACGCTGCCCTGGAAAAGTTAGACTCGAAGACGGTAGGTAAGTGGACTGTATTATCCCCCGTATTTGGGATAGTTTATGCGCTAATTCTCAATGGAGAACGCCCTTCACTGATGCAAGTAATAGCATTTATTGTGATCATGATTGGAGTCTCGATCACTAACTTTAGTAAACAACAGCCCCAACCAACACAGGAAATTGCAGCTAGAGGAGAAAGTTCTGCATCTTCTATGTAAGTAGATAGCAGTTATCAATTCAGTGAGGTAGTTACTAGGAGTGGGTAGGGAGTAGGGAGTAGGGAGTAGGGAGTAGGGAGTAGGGAGTAGGGAGTAGGGAGTGGGACAAAAATCGGTGTACCTCATCAGTATGATAATTGCCATCAAAGGAGTAGAAAAGAGTTAGCAATCGGTATAGTTTAATCAGCTTGTAATTTAATGAAAGTAAGAAGTAATATAAGAAGTAATGTAAGATGAAATTACTTTCCATTTGCAATCCTTCTCGATACTCTAGTCCGTTACTGGACATACCCATCTTTTACCAACGGCTAGCCCTCGACGAACGATTTGAATTCTTCCACATCCCTACTGAGGGCGTCTTCACCCAAGGAGCAAATACTAAATTGATTCAGGTAGCTCCGGTGAAGGGAATACTACCTTACACTACCTTTCTTGAATTAGATTCACAAGTCCGGGATTGGCGATCGCTAGAGGAGTTTGACTTGGTATTTTGTCGCACCTTAAAGCCTTTTCCTGAAGGATATCTAGATAGACTACGATTGTGGGAGCCTTTTGTAAAATTTGTCAATAGTCCTACGGGAATTCATGAGCAAATTCAGCAAGAATTCCTCCTCAAGGTAGCGAGTAAATTTACCCCAGACATGGTAGTAACCGATAGCTGGATGGAAGCATTGACTTTTTTTGAAAAGCACCAAGTTATTGTGGCTAAGCGATATAATAGTTGTGGTGGTCGAGGAGTTTTTAAAATTTGGTATGACAAGGGTCATTTCCTAGTGGATAATCCCTTTGCAGGTACCAGGGAGTTTACTCACTTTTCTGAGGTGATGAATTATCTGAAAGGTTCCACAGGCAAACCACTACAATTTGTGCAATACTTGCAGCGAGTTGATGCGGGAGACAAGCGGATTGTTGTGGTAGATGGTGAAATTTACGGTGCCTATATCCGCCGCTCGAAAAGTGGTCATTGGGTGCATAATGTCAGCGTAGATGGAGAATGTTTTTTATCAGATATCAGCTCTGAAGAAAAAGAAGCAATTGACGCCACCTTTGAACACTATCGCTGTCGGGGTATACATACCTTGGGATATGACTTTTTGATGAATGATGAGGGTAACTGGTGCATTAGCGAAATCAATGGAGGAAATATTGGTGGCTTTGCTAGATTAGAACTGTTAACTAACCAATCGATAATGGAGCGATTGTTCACCTGGATGATTGAGTTTTCTCGAAAGCCGAGAAAAAAGCTATAGTTGTGTTTGGTTGAAGATTAGGAGTGTTTAGTTCTCTAAATTATAATTGAGAGCGAGTAAATAATTAGGGCAAAAAAAATAAGTGCAGAAAAATGTCAACTAAACAAGAGAATTTCTGTGCAGATTTATCAGAGCATCCCAACATTCTGGTAAGGCAATATAAAGATACTGATTTCCAAGCAATTGCATCTATCTATAACGAGTCTATCGCTGCAGGCAACAGTACGATGGATTGCCAATTTTATACCGCTGAGGACATGAAAGTACTCGCGAATAAGTTTGGCGATCGCGAAACCATACTGGTTGCAGAACGAGAAAGCTGTGTGATTGGGTGGGGTGTAATCAAGCGCTATAGCCCTCGCTTAGGCTACCGTGTTTGCTGCGAGATTTCGATTTATTTTTCTTTAGCGGAAACTGGTAAGGGTTACGGCAGTATTTTACAAACAGCATTGCTCAAGAAAGTTGAGGAGTTTTGCTATCACCATGTCGTTGCTAAAATTCTTGCCTGCAATCAAGGGAGTATTGATTTTCACAAGCGATTTGGATTTGAGGTTGTAGGTGTTCAAAAAGAAATTGGGTTTTTCAAGGGACGCTGGCACGACATGGTTATTATGCAGCTTGTTTTGTCCCATATCCTACCTTACCGTCCTGAATTATAACACTCTGTGTTTTATTTTTGAACATGGGAGGAGCTTGCAACCGATAGTTCGAGCGGATTTAACGGATGGGAAGATGGGAAGATGTGGGGAGATGGGAAGATGGGAAGGAGGTCGAAGAGGTGCAGGGATTTCTTTCTCGTTTCAATCGGGCTTACTATAGCTTGAAGAAATCTTTGATGATATGAGGAATAATCATCATGTGTACTAAATAAAAATAAGCTGAGATATTTCTCAATCTTTTTCAGAGGATAGTGAGGAATTTATCAGCTTTCTCTCAGCCTAGAGCTTTAAGGTTTATACAGTAAAGTCAACCAGTGAGGAATTATTAGTTAGGTAAATCTAGGCATGAGGGATTAAGTATTAGGGATTAGGCTTTGAATAGTAAACTCTAACACCATTACCCTAACACCATTTCTTCACCTAGTAATACTATCAAGTTCGGTTAATCCATTCTAGGATGGTTAATCCGATTTTGTTAATTTTAAATTTTTAAGTCTCCATTTTCATAGGAATCAAGTTTTTTCAAAAATTAGAGGATGGAAAAATGATTCAGATTATTCAGGCAAACTCGACTTCTGTATCCGACCAAAGTCTTCCCGAGAGTATCCAGCGCTTAATTAGTAATATCGAAAGTCAGTCGGTATTGGTACCGAAAATTGCTCGTCAGTGCATTTTGGATGCACGCATCTCACCGGAAGACTTGATTAGATGGGCTGACTTTGATCATCCCATCACCGAAAGCTACGGTCGAAAGCTACTGTACGAGTGCGATTCCTTTGAAATTATGGTGATGTCTTGGGCTCCAGGAGACTACAGCACGATTCATGACCACGGCGTAGCCCAATGGGGAGCAGTACAGTGCTTTGGCGAGGCGGAACACTACGTGTATACCTTAACAGATGGAGTGCTACAAACCCTGAAGCGGTTGGACTTTAGGTCAGAAGAGGTAAAGGCGGTAGCTGACGATATGATTCACCAGATGGGCAACCCCGGAGAATCCTGCTTTTTGAGCCTTCATGTATACGGGTGCCAAAACCCCAAGGGCTCCATCACTAGCAACGCACGAATATTTGACCTGCTTGAAGGCAGTATTCAACGAACTGATGGAGGGGTATTCTTCTGCTTGCCAGAGACACAAATTAAAGAGCGCCACTACGGCTTACAAGCAGACGCTGACACCATGCTCAGGCACCACGAAAAAATGCGCGATCGCATTTGTCGAATCCTTGCAGTACAGGACAATCCTCTACTGCGCTCAAAATTAGCTGTGTTAGACGAGCAAATGTCACAGCTCAAGTAAGCTAAAGATAATTGGTAATTGCTAATTGATAATTGCTAATTATTACTTTTCAATTTTCAGTTTTTAATTTTAAAATGACCAATGAATAAATCAATCCAAACTAATTTGAGAACCCCATAGGTCTTGAGGTAGAAATGAGCGGTCCATCGGAATTGGTGCTACTGGTTCAGTTAGGGTAAATTTGCCACTCTCAATCCATTGCTTTAATTCCAGAGCAACTTGCCGGGAGAGGAAAATACTAGCAAGAGGAGCTACACGTACTAATTTACCATCAATAGTGATCCGACCAGACTTCAGCTGAGCGTAGCTGACTAACCCAAAGGTTGGACGCACCCGTCTAGGAATGGCAAAATCTACCACTGGTGCAACAATGTCTTGATCTTGTACAGCACAACGTTGCACTACTTCTTCATTCAGTACTGGCATTGGTACGCCCACACCTAGCATCAGAGAGGGGCCATAATTTTTAAAGTAACAACCCCGTACCCATTTGGGATTCATTTGCTTGGCATCTCCAATTAAAGCTAGAGTTGCTGCTGGTCCTATGGGTGTTTGATTGGGAAGGCGTTTTTGCAGTGGGAAGTGTTGGGTCCCTTCCCAAGCAATATAGCCAATCCCTCCACCCATAAAAATCCGCGTGCCAATACCCACTAGCTTCAGTTCCGGATCATTGATTAGGGGTGAGATTGCTCCTGGGTTAGAGTAAACTGCATTGGAGAGTTTGGGCTGCAACAAACCCAGATAAGTATACAAGGGGCGATCGCCTCCATTCACCCCTACAATGAAGTTTTGATACAGATTGCGGGGATTGAATAAATAAAACTGATTAATCCTATCCTTAGTGATCGTGGTCTCAAAGGAGCCTCTAGGATAACAATCTGTCACCTGTCCGAGGGCTTGCAGGTGGACGGGTTTCCCAGCAATCAGGTCTTCAATGACATCACCACCACCCCTTTGCCTCTGTTCGTCCATATCTGGAATCTCACGGTTATCTGGGTAGTCAACAACTTGAGTTGCTCCCAAAAACAAATCCACTGCTCCGAAGCCAGTGTAAGCTGGAACTCCATCTAACCAACATTTCCGTATTTTCACGGGTGGGTCAGTATGTCCCAAATTCATGATTGCTCCGGAAGACTCCATCTGCTCAAAGGTACCGGTAGTAATGATGTCTACTTCTTTCGCTGCCTGAGTGACACCGATGTCTGCCACCCGTGCTTTTAATTCTTCGACTGTCCACACTACGGCACAGTTACCCTCGATTTTGTCATTAATTTGAGCAATGGTTCGCATAGGGATTGGGAATGGGGAGAAAGGTTTTCCAAAATATCACTTGCCAGTGGTATCCTAGGTGACATACTCCCGACGTTGCCCTAACGGGACAACGCGGGCTTCTTGCCAACACCACCCAACGGTTTGGTTGCTCGGCAAGCTTTACTACTGACGGGATGCCCCACCGCCAAATTTAAGATATTTTTAGCTGCATTCACATCTCTGTCTTCCACGTACCCACAATAAGGACAGGAGTGAATGCGATCTTTTAGTTTTTTGGGTACTTTTTTCCCGCAGTTAGAACAGTTCTGGCTGGTATTTCTGGGATTTACCGCAACCGTTAACAACCCAGCCTTCTCGGCTTTGGTTGATAGGATTAACAGAAATTGTCCCCATCCAGCGTCTAGAACTGATTTAGCCATTCTGGTTTTGGCCAGACCTTTGATGCTCAGCTTTTCGTGAGCTACTAGATCATGATTATCTAGCAGTCCTTTGGCTGTTTTAAAGTGGAAATCTTTTCTGGTGTCAGCTACCTTTTTGTGGGCTTTACCCAGTTTGATTACAGCCTTCTTTCGGTTATTGCTGCCTTTTTGGGATCGGCTAACAGCTTTTTGGATTTTCTTGAGCCGTTTTTGAGCTTTTCGGTAGTATTTGGGAATTTCTACCTCGGTGCCATCAGACTTGATCAAAAAGGACTTAAGTCCCATGTCAATCCCAATTGGATTAGATACTTTATCAACAGGAATTACCTCGGGAACAGTATCATCCTGGATTGACAGGGTGACATAGAAACCATCGGGTTTGCGAGTAATTATAGCTGTCTTGACCTTGAATCCGTCCGGGATTGGCCTATGATAGACCATTTTGACCCAACCAAATTTTGGCAGCTTTAAACTGTTACCATCGACAGGATTTTTGCCAAGAGAGGGAAAAGTCAAAGAACGATATCGGCCTTTACCTTTAAATCTAGGTCTGCCGCTTCTTTTCCCGTTGCAGTCCCCTTTTAGATAGCGTTTAAAAACTAAATCTACCCGCTTGACACAATCCTGTAAAACGTGAGCGTGGATTTCTCCATACCACGGCCTATTTTTCTTGAGTTGAGGCAGAGTTCGCTTTTGGTAGTAATAATCCGGATTATCTCTAAGTTCTGGTAAATGACAAACAAGAGGACAAGCGTTAATAGCGCACCTATTTTGTTCGTACCAGGAGAACCGATCAGCTAGCAAGTAGTTGTACTGGCAGCGCAGCATTTCTAGCCACCTTTCTAATTCAATGGTTTGTTGTTTTGTTAATCGTAACCTGTACTGATAAGCAGCTCTCATTAATCTTGTCCTTTGTTTTTCGACCTATTACAATTATTCTAGTATACCTCCAGTCAATTAGCAAGTCAAAATTCCAACACAAAAAATGACAATTAGGATTACTTATTTTGAAAAAAGACAGTTAGAACAACAAGCAAAACGACGGGGTTTGTTCGCGAAGCGTGGCCTACGGCCAAGTTACCGTACATTGTCGGGCTATCCTTCCCGACGCCCACCTTGTCAGGTAGGGCGCGGGGCTGCCGCCCATTAGCTCACCTCGGTCAGCCGAGCGTGATCATAGGCAGTTGTGAAAATCCATAGCTTGGATTGTAACGGCTCAAGGCTTATGAAGGCTTACTCTTCCTCCTTCTCGATTTGATATGATTTGTCGGATTTGGGGTGATTGTCCGATTCAGTGCTATCCTGGGAATCCTTTGATGTAGTTGGGCTGGCTAAATCAGGATTTGGTGATGCGATCGCAACGGTTTCTGTAGAGGTCTGGGTATCTCTGATTGATATCGGACTAGTTTTCCATTGATCGAGGATATCTTTAATTAAAACTTCTTTTAGCCAAACCTGAGCAACTACGGTTAATGGTAAAGCTAACAGTAAACCTAAAAAACCAAAGAATGTCGCGAAAAATACCTGAGCCAAAAGGGTTACTGCTGGTAGCAGGGATACCTGTTGCTTCATGACCAGGGGAGTTAGCAAATTACTTTCCACCTGCTGAATAATGATGTAGAGAATTAAAACAGCGATCGCTTTCCAGGGTGCATCTAGTAGAGCGATCGCAATTGGTGGGACTACACTCAATCCAGGGCCAATATTGGGGATAAATGTCAAGATACCTGCCAAAGCCGCCTGTGCCAGTGCCAGTTCCACTTGTAGGATGACCAAACCCACAAAACTTAAGCCAGAAATGGCAGCAATGTTAACGAGAATGCCTACTAACCACCCCCGTAAAGAGTGATCACATAGAGTCAAAATTTGATCAACTCGACGGCGATAGAAAGATGGGAAAAGTCGGATAAAGCTTTGACGATAAGCCTTGGGGTCAGCCAGTAGCATTATAGTCAAAACTAATACCAGCAAAACTTGGGCTACGACAGCCAAAGAGTTAAAGGCAATGGAGAATCCACCACCCAATAACTGATTAAGTAACGGTTGTAGCTGTTGAATTAGCTGATCTAAATCTAATTGGATCTCGGGGAAAGTAATCAGATCTGGGGGAAGACGCGCTGACAACACATCCAACCACTGACCTAATTTTTCTATACCCCTAGGAACCTGATCAATCAGCTCTAGCACTTGGTCGGCAAACGGTGGAACAATTAGCCAGTAAAACCCTACCGTTAGAGCAACCATCAGAAGAATTGACAGCAGCACAGCAAAAAGCCGTTTGATGCCAACCCGGCGGAATTTTTCCACCAAGATATTTAAGGCATTGGCAAGTACCACAGCAGTAAATATCAGCAGCAGTACTTTACGGATTTGCCACAGGATGTATAACGAAAGGATAAAGGCAAGTAGACCAATCCATGTGCCTAGACTCATGGTGAAACCTCCCAGTGGCTCTAGCAGTCCCAGACCTAATTCTAGTTCTATGGGGCTCAAAAACCTGATCTTACCTCAATCCTACAGATTTTAGGTTTTAAATTAGCTTCTAAAACAGACATGATGCGATTAGCCCGAAGGGCTACGCTACGCGAACGCTCCGGGAGCAGAAGATGGTGGTGATGGGGTGATGGGGTGACAAGCAGCTTTAAAGGTCGGGTGGGTGTAGGTGGGGTATCCTGGTCAGAATTTTGATCAATTAGCGTACGCTTGCTTTGATGATCACATAATTCATGATCACCTTGGGAAACATAACTATGCTCTTTTTAGTCTAATTAATCGCTTCTACTCATCCTCAAGGAAGATATATTTAATGTTTATTTCCCATCGTTGGCAGTCCAGAATCGCTCTACTCACCGCATTGGGGATCACTTCAACTGTGGCGTTACCAATGTTGATAGCGACTCAAGCTAATGCCCAGTCTAGATTCTACATCGAGCCACAGTTGGCTCAATTTACCCAAGTCATCATTCCTGCTGGGACTTTAATACCAGTTGAATCCGACGACGCCAAGAGAGTTATTGTCACTCGTAATGAAACTCTACCGATAACGGTGATAGTAGCTAGAGATGTAGTCTCCTTTTCAGGAACCCTCCTAATTCCAGCAGGTAGTGAGATTGAAGGTGAAGTGCGTCCAGTTCAAGGAGGTTCTCAGTTTGTCGCCGAAAAGTTGATTCTCAGGGATAGTGATCAATCCTTATCCCTTGATGCCACCTCCGAGGTTGTCACCAAAACTGAAACCATTACCAAAAACACTGATCCCGATTTGCTCAAAGGTGCTGCTATTGGTGCAGCTGCCGGGGCTGTACTCTCTGAAATCTTTGGTAAGCTTGAATTTTGGGAAGTTTTAGCTGGTGCTGGACTCGGTTTGGTTACAGAACTTCTCCTTGCAGGAGGTCAGGAAGACGTAGAAGTATTTGTCATCGACCCTGACACAGATTTAGATGTAACCTTGAAGTCTGATTTAGTCCTTAACCTTGACAATCGCTAATTTGAAGGATGAAGGATGAACCGATACTTTTTAGCTACCAAAATCTACAAAACGCAGATCTCAGCCCACTAATGCAAGCTGCTCTCGCAGCCAGGGGGTATCTCCCAAGGCTCGCAGGAATATTCCACGAGCGCCGTTGATGTCTCGATCCATAGATCGACCATCAACTCTAGATTTGATTGTTTTACTGCCGCCAATGTTTACCATTTCACCAGTCCAGCTAACAGTCTTGCTAGTATAGGCTTCGCAGACATCTACTACTGTCTTACCAGTCTCTTTAGCTTTATGCAAAAGAAACTCTTTAAACCGATAATGAGCAAAATTAAGCATATTGCGAACAGTTTTAGATCTGATCTTCCTATTTCCTTTTTTTGACATTTGAGATGTCTCAAAAGTGGGAAGTAATATCACATCAAAATTGTCTACAAAGAACCTGGCAGCTTTGTGGTGTAGTTCATTTATCAGGTTTTGAATCCTGATTATCATTCGGCGGGCAGCCTTCCTCATTCGGCGTTTCTGCCCACGTTTAGCCTTAATAATCTTGGAAAGTAGATTATCTAAGTGCTGGCATAGTCTTTGAATTTGAGAAAAGTCTCCATGCCCAATCTTTCCAACGGAAGTTTCGCTAAAGAAAGTGAGAAAGGTTCTGACTCCAGGATCTAAAGCAACTACTCGGCCTTGGTTATCGGTTTTATCTTTCGTTGCTTCATGGGGGACTATCAAGTAATAATCCCCATTGTGGCTGGTTAGTCTGCAATCTCCAATATTGCTGGGGAGATACTCGGTATAGGAGATTTCCCCTAGCTTGGTGTGATAAACACCTTTCTCAGATACTGCGGACTTTGGAATGTAGCAAGACTGTCTTGGATTTTTACGAGATCTAAATTTAACCCGATTAATCTGAAAAGTCTGTTTGTACTTCTTTTTAGCCTCCCGCACAGCGGTGCAAGCATCCTTTATCGCTATCGACTTAATTTGATAAGGCACTGACTTGCACCACTCGGGTAGGTCGTTCAATATACCAGTTTTAATAGCTTTCCAGTTAGCTTTAACTTCGCCATTTTGAAGAATTTTGACGGTTTTATTGAAAACGTAACGGGATACCCCAAACCATTGGCGAACAAGCGTACGCTGTTCAGGGTTTAGGAACACTCGAATCTTCTTTGATTTTTTTACCGTATTTTCTGAGTCCGTGGACTCGGCAGGAGAAGACGTGAATGATGGAGAGAAGATCTGCTGTAAGTTCGGATTCTGGGCAACTTTCAGATTGGTCGAGAACCAGGATTTTTCCACCGTTGAGACTGACCAAGTACTCAATGAGTTCAAATCCGAATCGGGTGAGCCTGTCTCTACAGGTAACAATAATTGTGAGCTTATCTCCGCGCACAATTCGTTCCAATATGGCTTTAAGACCTTTCCTTTTGTAGTTGAGTCCTGAACCGATGTCTTTGATGATTTCCGCTTCTGGGAAGAGCGAGTGGAGGTAGGCAATTTGCCTGGCGAGATCGTCTTTTTGCTTGTGGGTACTGACTCTGCAATACCCAATACTGAATTTACGAACTCGATCCACGTCTCCTTTGAAGCTACCAAATCTGAGCAAGCTATCTGTGTCAAAGATCCTGGTTCCTCCAGGGTTTTTTTCGCACCGAATTGTGCCATTGTCCGCATACTTCCTTAGAGTGTTTCCGGATAATCCCGTAAGTTCGACCGCCTTACGTAAAGGAACTAGTACCATGATTAAAATCTAAGACATCTTTGTAAATAGTGCAAGATTTTTGTAGAAAATCGTTAACAGTGGCAAGCCTTTTGACGATTATTATCAGCTAGCTCTATGCGCTGTCCCTGATTCAGCAAGCTTTGTAGATCGGTTGTCACCCTTTAAGAGTGAGAAGCTACACATTCTTCTGATGATTCTCCAGCTCCATCCCGGACTTTGTCAAGCCCCTACCTGAATCCTTACCCCTGGAGGCTGTTACCCCTCATACTACTTACCACATATACTGATAGCTTATAAAAGATAGGGTTAAGGGAAGGTTAAGGATAAACTATTAATTTATACCAAAGCCGCCTTAATTAATTACCTATTTTCAATTAAAAAACAATTAGTATTGGCAGACCATGATAAAATTCATTTCAATGAAATCAATTCTAGAAAATGTTTCTATAGCTTTTTTGGTTGCGGTATCCAGTTTGTTGATCTGGTGTCCCAATCCAGCAATGGCGATCGGAACTACCTGTATGGACTTAAGCGGAGAATATCGAATTCAAGTGGTAGCAGACAATAGTTACCTCCACGAAAATGGTTTGGGGGACAAGCTTGTTTCCACCCGCTATCAGCCCAACGATGACTACACCAAGTTCATCTTGACAGAACGTCTGGGGGACAGTTCTTACCGGATCCAAGTCAAGGCAGACAATCGTTACCTCCACGAAGATGGTTTGGGGGACAAGCTTGTTTCCACCCGCTATCAGCCCAACGATGACTACACACGCTTCTACTTCGACAAGAATGATGATGACACCTTCCGCATTCGGGTCAAGGCAGACAATAGTTACCTCCACGAAGATGGTTTGGGGGACAAGCTTGTTTCCACCCGCTATCAGCCCAACGATGACTACACACGTTTCTACCTTTGGAAGAAGGTTAACTAAAAATCTGGGCGTTGCTTAATAATTGAATGATTTTAAGAGTGAGGTGGAATAGACATCTTAGTGGAACGTGCAGGATACCCGTTTCCTCCCTCAGGCGGGCAGGATACCCACCCTACTTCTATTAATTCCTTGATTCAGCCCTTAGCTATCAGCTATCAGCTATCAGCTAAGGGCTGAATCCTTACCTTAAAGATATACCCTAGTACAAGTTTAAGACAAAAATAACAGAACAAGTTACAGTTAACACCCAATAGGTCAATAGCCTAGTAGCTTACCTAAGGCTGATGGTGGTGATGGAAATCCCTCTGGACCACCCCGTCCTTCTGTAGTTGGTATTCGTCGCAAGTCGGGTGACAGGCTGGTTTAGACTAATGTTTGTTTAGACAAGACAGCAGGATGAGATAAGACATTTTATCTTTGCGATTCTATCGCTTATTTTCACACCTTTACAATTGAGATGCTGGCATTCGCTTATAGATTCGTCAGCTTTCTCTTTTTGTTGTTATGGCTCTTCCGTACCTGTTATTATCAACTATTAATGTGAATCGGCTGAAACGACTACCCTATATAGCAATTATCTCTCCCATGAGGTGCAAAGCGATCCCCCTAAATCCCCCTTATCAAGGGGGACTTTGAAGTTTATAAGCGTACCTAATAAATGCAATAAACCCTATAATAAACTATTACCAATTTTGATAAAGTTAGCAAAAAAGCTATCTAGATCTGCTTCGTTAATATCTGGATTGCTGAGAATGAAGCGAATTACAATCTGTTCTTGATAGTTAGAGTAATTGACTAATGCTTGACCAGAGCGCATTAATTGATCACGTATCTCCAGATTAAGCTGATCTAAACCATGATTAGACAGACTGTTATCCCTGGGATTATAGCAGGGTAATCGCATCTAATTTGGTATAAATTGTACTTGACAAAAAAAACGGTTGCATGAACAAGTCCTTCATCTCTCATCAAGGGTAACCTAGGATGTGTAAAGGGTTGTATTTTCTCGTCACTCAT
>NZ_JAAHHU010000560.1:0-2798 GCF_010672095.1 Moorena sp. SIO3I6
TCGTGTATTTGCTGAACATATCCGTGATGATTATGGCTTCGAGGGCGATCAAGACAATGAAGGTCGCATGCTGGGCTTTTTGCTTACAAAGGCAGGGGCTATGAGCCCAGCTTTAAAAAATACAGAAATTTTGCTTAATAGCCTGATGGAAAATAAAATCCATCAATACACATTGTTTGGATAATCCATGAAAAATACTGCTTTCATAAAAAACTTGTATTCTAAATGTAAAATGCATGGTTCAGGTGAAGCTCAGGTTATAATATCTGATGGAGAGTTATCGTCACTACTATCTATTGCTCTTGATAACCTTGGATGGTCTCACGATGACCTTCAGATTATTAAAGTCAATGTACCAGATGATGACTACTACAATATTCCAATAAGCTGGTTTGATAGCATAGCAGAATCTGATATCAGTGCCGAAGATGTGATCTCAGCACTGACAGCCTGCTTCAATCAGGATAACGATTTTGCGTTATTTATAGAAAACCTCTCTGCTCTTCATCGGCGCAGAGTTAAATATCAAAGAATTCTGTCATCACAGCCCATGTCCAACATGGATCAAATTGGTCCTAGATCACTTCTAGAGTATGGTGGATGCAATACCACTCTTCTGGCGAATTGGATGGTTTGGAGGAAGTGGATTTATGATATAGACAATCGGTCAGCCCAGGAAACTGGCTATTTATTTCAACCTCTATTAGCGAGTTGCTTAGGTGGCAAGCCTGTTGGAGCGAAAAACTCGCCAGTTAAGAGACTTGATGCAAATGGAAATCCTACGAACCAAGGGCGACAAATAGACTGTTTAGTTCCAAGTAATAATAGAACCTATGAACTTAAACTGAGAGTAACAATTGCTGCAAGTGGTCAGGGGAGATTTGGTGAAGAGCTTTCATTTCCTGAAGAAAGCCAAGCTGCTGGTTTTATACCAGTTCTTCTGGTTTTAGATCCAACACCCTCCAATAGGTTAACTGAGTTATCAGAGAAATATCTGGCCTGTGGTGGCGCTTTTTATCACGGAGAAGAAGCGTGGAGGCACATGGAGCAGGAAGCCGGAGAGGTGGTTTCTGTTTTTATTGAAAGATACATAAAGCCAGCCATACAGGGCATAGAAGAGATCGAAATTGAATATCCTAAGTCAATAAATTTGCGATGGTCAGATCAAGTGATTGAGATATCAGATGACAGTAGTTCTTATGTTATAAATCGACTGTAAGTGCTAACAAAGCACTGCACTACGACCAATTTTACCCGCTATAATCAACGCTATAGATGATTTTGAAGGTACTGGATAAGCAATTTAGTAAACAGTGATACCTGTCTGAAAATTTACAGCTATAATGTATATTATTATATAAATTTTTAAATATGCAAGATCTAAATTTAAATGAAACCCAGAAAAAACGTTTGCAGTGGCTCGTAGAAGAAGTACGTGCTAAGAAGCTTAATGAGGATAAAATTTGCTTCATTTGGTCTTTGAGCGGCACAATTATAGTAGGATATCAGGGTAACGTTCCTGAATTTGATAAAATAACTCTTAAGGCTCTAGAAAATAGTGGTTGTTTAGTATGCGATCGACGTCGTAAAGATGAATACAAGTGTGCTTTAACCCCTACGGCATATGAAGCTGTTGACCCTAATTTTGGTGCTCCTAACTTGTCTGCTATTCCTCCTGAACTTAAGCACCTAGATTCTGAACTGTTGAAAAGATGTCACTGTTTATTAAATACTTGTGGAGATGATTCCACAGCTTGGGACAAAGATGTTCGCACAGCAACAGTAGTTTTAGAAAACCGGTTTAAAAAACTTGGAAAAATTGATAACAGCGATAAAAAGGCTACAGGTGAAGGTATCGTAAACAAGATTTTTGCTGGTAATGATTCGATATTGAAGGGCAAACTTGAAAAGAGCGATCTTGAAGCATATCGTAATCTTTATGCAGGCATGATGGGGGTTTTTCGCAATCGTTATGCCCACGAATTTATAGACCCTAGTCCAGAAGTTGGTCGGGCAATCATCGCATTTATTGATGTGCTCCTAAAAATACTGGATGATATCGACTGGCCTTCGGGTGAGGGCGAGCCATAACACCTGATATTAGGATGGATCTGTCAGTGCCTCAACAAAACTATTGCACTGACTCACTAAATTGCTCACCAGCACATATAGCGCTACAGGCAAGGCAATAAAAAAGCGATCGCAGTCAGTTTGCGATCGCACAAATACCAACTATTTCCTCAAATCCCCCCTAACTGTTAATAAGGGGGGATCCCCCACTCCAAAATCACTGCAACCCTTCCAACAACTGTTGCAACGCCCTATCAAGAGCTTGCCCTAACTTACTGCCATCTTTTCCACCAGCTTGGGCCAAGTTAGGTCGTCCACCGCCACCACCACCACATAATTTAGCGATCGCACCAATAAACTTCCCAGCCTGCAAGCCTTTCTGATTAACACCCTTACTAAAGGCTGCCACTAAACTCACCTTGTCGGGGCTAGGCACTGAACCCAACACTACCGCACTTTCTCCGAGCTTCTGCTGTAGCTGTTGCGCAACACTTTTTAAGCCCTCTGGTTCTACTCCCTCCATCTTGGCTACCAGAACCTTGAACTCACCTACTGACTTAGCTTCCGCCAACAACTGGTCAGATTTTGCCAAAGCCAGTTGTTGCTTGAGGGCATCTAACTGTTTATTAGTAGCCTTGAGTTCCTGTTGTAAATTACTAATCCGCTCAGGTAACTCTTCCGGTTGTGCCTTAAAGCGATCGCATAAATCCTTAACCACCTTATCCCGC
>NZ_JAAHHU010000561.1:0-2795 GCF_010672095.1 Moorena sp. SIO3I6
CCCATCTCCCCATCTCCCCATCTCCCCATCTCCCCATCTCCCCATCTCCCCACACTTCCCACACTTCCCACACTCCCCCATCTCCCCATCTCCCTATCTCCCTATCTTCAAGCAGGAGAGATCTCAAGGGCGTTGAATAATCTTTTCCAGAACCCGCCGCTTGGCTTTGGTGTCGATACCAATTAGGCGCACATACTCACCCTTATGCTCCCCTAAGCGTTCTGTCAAAGCAGCGATCGCTTCCGATACATTGTTTTCTGGTAATGGATTCCCACTTTTCCAAGCATTATTCTTAACCCGACGCTCATTGCCGTATTCTAGGGTCAGGCGGTAACCTTGAGCCAAAAGCTCTCCAATCTGGTCTTGGGTTTCTAGATCTAATGCTAGATCTAATGGCTTTTTGCTACCGTTGTGCTGTCCTGTCTCAGAGTGATTTAACCCGTTCGCGACTTTAGGGCTAGTTGACTCACTGATGACTGGATTGGATACAGGTGCCTTGTGGTTTCCTTGAGGTTGGTCAGGGGTTGGGATATTATAATTAGTATTTGTATTAGTATTTGTATTACTTGCTTGGCTCGTCAGGGAGGGGACTTGATTGTACTCCCTAGCTAGTCCGCTGAGTTCCAACCGTTGCTGTTCAGCTTTAATCAGTTCTCCAAACTCAATTAAGCGGGAGATGCTAAAGTTTGGTGTTTCAAATTTGGGCGGTCCTTGCTTACTGTTGACTACACGAGAAGAAACTCGGTCTAGACCAATATCGTAAATAAACTTACGGATTTGTTCATCGTAAATACGCGATCGCAAAGCACTGAAGAAATCAATCGCTTGATTGTCGAAGGTATCAATCAGTTGTTCAATCTCCCCGGTAGAGAGTCCATCTTCGTGAAAGATACCACTAACAATACCAATCCGGTCCTCTCGGTTGGGCTCCCAGTAGAATTTCGCCATCCGACCATCCCGAGTCAAGGGCGCATAGAGAGTAGAAAAATCATTACCAGTGACAATAATCGGTACTCGGTGGATCGGTTGTGAGTCATAACTCCCTGGAAGTTGGACATTGGTGGGATTATCAGCAATGTTCATCAAAGTAC
Source organism: Moorena sp. SIO3I6 (assembly GCF_010672095.1). NCBI lineage: Bacteria > Bacillati > Cyanobacteriota > Cyanophyceae > Coleofasciculales > Coleofasciculaceae > Moorena > Moorena sp. SIO3I6. The sequence goes on from NZ_JAAHHU010000561.1 coordinate 1,092, forward strand.
CATGCACCAGCTGGGTATTTACCGTATATTGGGTGCGTTCATCGAACCGTCCCGCCCCAGCATCCAAGTCATTGATCATCAGCACACACATCTTACCCTTGACTCGGATCATTTCAGCGGTTTCTCGGTAGCGCAAGCGGATCAGACGGGCTGGATCCCCAGCATCTGGGCTTTCTAGCTCACCAGAAGACATATGAACCGCTTCAATGCCCATGCGCTCGAACACAAGCTCACACTGAAAGGACTTACCCTCCCCCTTCCGTCCATGAATTCCCAGAATTAGAGGCACACGGACATGGGGTATATCAAGGAAGTTTTTAGTGATGTGAACCGCCAGTTTATCGATAAACCGGGGAGAAATGTAATAGTGCTGGGACATACAAACAGGTGCTCTGGTGATAATCTCGTCAAATCCGGCAATTTTTTAGCTGTCCGGCAAAATTCATCCCACACCTAATGCGTAGCATTAGGTGTGGGATGAATTTTGCACAGGGTATTAATAAAATTGCTATAATACATTTTACTGATAAACAAAGCCGTTCGCGTAGCGTGGCCTACGGCCTTAAATGCTGGTTTGTCAGCCACCTACGTTCCTAAAAAACAGAACTTATTGTATTGTTCCGGCGCGGAGGGGCATCCCGTGTCGTTAATAAAGCTTACCGAGTATCCTAAGCGATGGCTGGAGTTGGTAAGAAGCCCACACTGTAATCTTCGGCGAAGCCGACGCTACGCGAACGATTCAGTGTGGGAGTATGTCACCCTATTGGAAATACTATTACAGTTTGTTGAAGGTTGAAGGTTTAACCTTCAACCTTCAAGATTCAACCTTCAACCTTGGCCAAAAGGCCACGCTACGCGAACAATCCAATTAACCCGATTAAACCTTCAACCTTCAACCTGATTAAACCTTCAACCCGATTAAACCTTAAACAACAAACAGTACTCAAATTGGCGTATTGGCACAATTGAGACTATTGGCTGGGCTAGGATATCCCTAAATAAGCATCAGGTACTTAAATTTTTTCTTGAGCTATTTATGGAATCTCCTGAATCCTCAAGGTTTGAACAATATTGGTGGATCCTGAAGCGACGTTGGCTACCAGCTTCCGGTATTTTTGTATCAGTTTCTGTGATTATGTCTTTGGTGGCATCATTCCAAAAGCCGGTATATGTAGCCCAAGGATTGCTGTTATTTAAGCGGCTTAATACGACGTCTTCAGTCACCGAGGTAGGTAAAGAAATCGGTATTTTACAACCTCTGGTAGACCAAAGTAATCCTCTAGATACAGAAGCCAACATCATGATGTCTGAGCCTCTGGCTCAAAAGACAATCACCGCACTAAATCTTAAAGATAATCAGGGTAAACCTTTAGCAATTAAATACTTTTTACACAATGTCAGTGTAACCAATATCCGGAAAACTGATCTTCTAGAAGTGTCTTACCAATCTCAAGACCCTAAAGAAGCAGCAGCAGTTGTTAATCAACTAATGAGTATTTATTTAGAAAATCACTTAGATTTTCAACGGACTGAAGCTGTAGCTGCTCGGAAGTTTATTGAGAAACAGTTACCTCAAGCAGAAGCTACTGTTAGTAAAACAGAAGCAGCTTTGCGTCAGTTCAAACAAGAGAATGAAGTGATATCCTTAGACGCAGAAGCTCGCTCAGCTATCGAAGTCCTGACAGATTTGCAAAAAGAAATTGC
>NZ_JAAHHU010000562.1:0-2795 GCF_010672095.1 Moorena sp. SIO3I6
TTCGTAAATGTAAGTTGTTTCTGTCGGTGTGTAGTTCCGGAGCATGCGCACATCTGGCAGGTTACGGAAGCTAGTCGCTAAGCCCACAAGTCCACCAGCTACAATCGAGCTAGCTAACATGGTAACCCCGAGGATAGTCCCTCCAGTTACTTGAGCCACCCCTTGCACAAACTGCAATACTTGTGAAGGCTTTTTTTTCCGATTTTTCCGATCTTGTGGTTGTGGAATAGTGCTAGATGACACGGTGATTTCATTTCCTTACTAAAGAACAGACATGTAAGCTAGGGGCTGTGCTTGGGGTGTTTTTTTTACTTTCTCTAAGTACCTTTCTATAAGACAATTCCAGAGATTGGTGGGCAGAGCAGGATTACTTACAAGTCTTGAGCATCGAATTTATTAATAATGCCAGGACGTTATGGATAAGTGTCAAGCCCTATAGGTAAGCTTCAACGTAAGCTTCAACTACTGTAGCGATAATAATTTTTGAATTAGGGTTAATTCCAGCCAATTCATCAAAAATATTGGGTCTGAAACCCCGTCCTTGGTTCGACGGCTTTACAAGTGTCCACTGAATATTGCACCTGTTTGATACTTTCGCTAAAATAAGTGCAAATCAGTGAAATGTAACTATGTACTTGACCCAAAAGAATCAAATACGTGGTTTGAGCAAGAAGCAGTATCTTGCCCTCCAAACACTGTGCAGACTGAGTAAGAATCTCTACAATGTAGGACTTTACTCGGTTAGGCAATTCTTCTTTACTGAGCGCGGTTACCTCAAATATGAGAGTAACTACCATCGGGTTAAGAGCAACGAGAATTATCGTTTGCTCAATACCGATATCGCCCAGCAAACATTGAAAGTGGTAGACCGCTCCTTTAAATCTTTCTTCAAGTTGATTGAGACAGCTAAATCTCGAAACTACCAATTCAACAAAATATCCATTCCTCAATATTTGCCTAAAGATGGATACTTTCCTTTGATTATGCCAAGGGTAAAAATCAAGGATGGTGTCTTCAGGGTTCCCATGTCCAGAGAATTCAAGGCGGAACATGGAGAAATCTGGATACCATTCCCTCGACGACTCGAAGGCAAGAGACTTAAGGAGATTCGCATCCATCCCAGGCATAATGCTCGATGGTTTCAGGTGGAATTTATCACCGAACAACCAATTGAGCCTCAATCGGTTGATCCTAACCAGGCTATGTCCATTGATTTGGGGCTGAATAATCTGGCTACTTGTACTATGACCACCGGGGCATCCTTGATCGTGGATGGCAAAAAACTTAAATCGATTAACCAGTGGTACAACAAGCTTAATGGCAAGCTTCAATCTATCAAAGACCAGCAAGGCATCAAAGCTTTGACTAACCGCCAATCTAAGCTCCTCAGAGTACGCAATAACCAGGTTAGAGATTACTTGAATAAAGCAGCCAGGCTGATTATTAATCAATGCATCACCCAGAAAATTGGGACTTTGATTGTAGGGGTTAACCCAGGCTGGAAACAAGAAATTAGTCTTGGGAAACGGAACAACCAAAGCTTTGTCCAAATTCCCCATTACAACTTGAGGCAAAAACTGCAAGGGTTGTGTCAACGGTATGGGATTGAATATCGAGAACAAGAGGAGTCTTACACCAGTAAAGCTAGTTCTCTTGACGATGACGAAATCCCTACTTACAACGCCGACAACCCCGTTAAATACACCTTTAGTGGTAAACGGGTTCAACGTGGCCTGTATCGTTCTGGGGGTGGACATCTAGTTAACGCTGACTGTAATGGTGCATGGAATATTGGGAAAAAAAGTAAGCACAATGGTTTTACCGGAGTGTCTAGAGGTTGCTTGGCACAACCAACAAGAATCTATCTCTTGTGAATCCCCGCTCCTTTCGGGCTTTGCCCGACGCGAAGCGTGGCCTACGGCCGACCCTACGCGAACAGGACGGGGAGATGTCAATTCCCGTCTTGATGCAATCCCTGTGGCAGATGCATCCACCGATTGAACCCTTGAGAGCCTAAAGCATGGGGGATTTAATCCCTATCTTACAAGAGTGGGCAAAAGCCGCATCTCGTAACGGTTGTCAACGGCCTTTTGTATAATAGTTAGCAGCATTTTGACATGGTTTTGGCAACTGTCGCTCTAGCTGCGGATCCTTAGAATAAATTTAAACCATCTGTACTAAGATAGTGAATTCCCAACCATAGTCCCAACCGATGTCAAATTTTGAAATCCCCCTTTCTAACGAGCTAGCTTGGCTAGACAGAGGTACCAGTGAAATTTTTCCCCTACAACCGGATTCTCAGGACCCGAGTGAAAATCTAGCTATTCGGCTCAAGCAAGCTGAGCGTCCCTTACGGGTCAAGTTAGGTATAGACCCAACCGGTGCGGATCTCCATGTAGGTCATAGTATCCCAGTCAGAAAGCTACGGGCATTCCAAGATGCTGGTCATACCGCTGTCTTAATTATTGGTGACTTTACCGCTAGAATCGGTGACCCTACTGGGAAGTCTGAGGTGCGTCGCCAGTTGACACCAGCTCAGGTCAAGCAAAATGCTGAAACTTATCTGTCACAGGTGCGCCCTATTCTAGATTTTGACACCCCAGGACGGCTAGAAATTCGCTATAACTCTGAGTGGCTTAACCAGTTGGATTTGTCTGAGATTATTGAGTTGTTAGCCACTATGACCGTAGGGCAAATGCTGGCTAAGGAAGGGTTTGCTGAACGCTATCAACAACAAAATCCTATTTTCCTCCATGAGTTTCTCTACCCATTGATGCAGGGCTATGATTCTGTGG
>NZ_JAAHHU010000563.1:0-2794 GCF_010672095.1 Moorena sp. SIO3I6
CATAATTGAGGAATAGATCAACAGCATGGCGTTCAATCGCAGGTTCACTGGGACTATGAATTAAATTAAAGGCGTAGGGACCTTGGGGTAAGGCTTGTTGAATACGTTTAATAGCTGCTTCCAGGCGGGAAGGACTTAATCCGCCAGCACCAAATGAACTCAAAATTCTCTCTTTGCCGAGAGCAATGACCATCTCCTCAGATGCAATTCCACCAGCCATCGCTCCAGTAACATAGGCAGATTTTACCCCATGAAAGGATAAAAAACTGGGATCGCCTAACTGTTGAATTTGTATTGGTGGAACTGCCATCAGCAGTTCTACTTGAGAGCTCTTGCCATTTTCGGAAGGATACCAGTAGCCTTCTTGGGTTACGCCAATCTGTCCTTGGGATCTAACGATATAACAGGACTTTTCTAAATCTAGCAGTTTAGCCTTAATTCCTCGATCATCAAATGCTATCCCATCCAAATCCCCTTTCCAACCTTGATTTTGACCATAGAAACAATTAAAAAATCCAATTTTATTATCTTTTTGGTTATTATTTTTGCTTAGAGGTGTATCTAAAGCAGTCATTGGTTTAGAACTAGTTTGAGTCATTATAATACAGCTGATTTGGTTAAATTAATAATTATAGTTTAGTAGATTGGCATGAAAATTACCTGTCCAAATTTTGGTAATATCAAGTCCGATAGCTTATTTTAATTGGGTTTTACTGCTACCAGACTTGATATCAAATCAGGCTAGTTAATTGATACAGAACCTTTACCCTATTAATGTTTTTCTCAGGTTATGAGAGATTATTGTAGGTGTCGATAGCAAATTGGGCACGCTCATCAGGAGATTCTATTTCAGCAAACTGCTCAATAAAGTTGTTCGCCTCCTCAAAGCTCCACAGCGGATCACCACCTTCTCCGTTCTGGGCTATATAGTGTACGGCAGCCTTAAAGACAGCACGAGCAGCATTTTTGGTATACGGCACACCTGGATCACCACCACCAAACTCTAAATCCAGATGCCAGAGCAAGACATTGCACTCTGCAGGAAATGGTTTGTGCTCCCGCAGCTCCATGGTTTCCATGCAGCGTTCATGGGAATAGGAATCAGCAAGGGAATGGAGAAAAATCCCTAAAGCCGTGATAGAGCTTGCCGGTACAGTTTTGAATCTCCGACGATTCAAAGAGTATTTAGGCGTTACCAGTAGATCGTCAGAATTGCCGTAAAGAGCCCACTGGTCCATGGTATTTAACTCTGGGATTCCCCTTGGACAGGAGTCGGAACTGTCCGTGAAGTAGTTGCAAGTGTTGCATTCGCTGGCGTCAGTGGGATAGGACACACCGAATGAATCAGTGCAACCGCGTCGGGGAAAGTGCCAGTATAGACTATACGAGCCAAAGCGTCCCGTATTGGTGAGACGCACGTTGGTGCCGTTGTAACCTGTGAAATTAATTGAGTCCACAGCTTGATTGGTAACTGCAATCTGTTCTGCCAATTCTGGCGAGAAACCCGCTGCCCGCACTAGGGTGCGGGTAAATTCGTAATGAAAGGTACTGTGTCCTTTGAGTCCGTTGCGGTAGAACTCGTTGAAGGCATTTGTAGGTAACACCCAGCAGAGAATTAGCACGATGGTAGATACCCAAGTCAAGAAAAATAGTGTTTTACGCTTCATATTTGGTTGATACACAATTATGATTCAGAATCAAGCAACTGCTTTGAAAACGTTACTTTGTGCTGAATAATGTCGCCAATTTGCTTCAAGGATTCTTGTTGATTCCTTAAAAAAGCAGCATGGTTTTTGGTGATGCGAGATGTATTATAACTCAGTTTTTGATACTGATTTTTGTGTAATTCACTTAGGGTTATTTCCGGACAAAAATTGTTATTTTTTTGGGCTAATTCTAGACTGAAACTATTATTATCCAGCGGCATTTTAATGGGCTGGCCATAGTTTAATTTTTCGTTGCTTGTAAGGCAGTGATTTAAAGCACACTTAGCACTATTTTCATGGTTTAGGACAGTACTTTGAAAGTTTGATAAATTTACGGGTTCAGATGGTTCAACATTGGGCAAAGTCTGTGGCTGTTCCCAAGTCTTATGAATTAGGACGTTTGATGATAGAGTTTCAGCAATTTCCTGGTTAGTATTGCTCAAAATTCTGGACTTAATCCGGCTCCCACCCAAGGTTATGGTTTTAACCATTGAGCGCCGCTGACCAGCATTTTCTGGTTCCTGAGTATACAGCGGCGACAAATCCAGAGACACTTGATGACTAACTAGCTTGGCCAAAGCTTTGACAATAGAGGTATGGTCGTTTGAACCTCTTTTATTGAGGGAAACTGTGACATGTTCCTTATCCTTGAGGTTTTCACGAATCCATCTAGAACAAGTACTCCCAGCGCCTACCTCCACAAAGATCTTGGCTCCATTGTCATAAACTTGGTTAATTAGCCGAGGAAAATCGAGGGGCTGACAAAGACCCTTGGCGATAGCGTGACCAATGGCATGGCTCTCAAGGGTAATGGGTTTGTAGTCGGCTGCGGAATAAAAAATAGTTTCTGGTTGGCTGCCGATAGGTAAACTTGTGAGTCTAGCAAGTTCATCATATTCAGAAGCCATGGCGTCACAATGAAGTACATCATCGGCAGGAGCACGGAAGGCATCGCATTTGAGAGTGTCAATCATCCTCCGACAAGCTTGAGGATCACCAGCAATTACCACTTCTTTTGGCGTATTGATATGAGTAAGATAGACGCGATTCTCATGTTTGAGATATTCCACAACTTGGGATACCGGAGT
>NZ_JAAHHU010000564.1:0-2788 GCF_010672095.1 Moorena sp. SIO3I6
CTTGATGCCCTCAAGCAGCAAGATCAGGGCAAGAGACATCGAAAAGCAGCTCTGCTTCGACAAAGAGTAGTTTTACACCTTTGATGGTGTTGAGGCTGCGGTTAAACAGATGCTCTTGTTGAACAGGAAGGGTGACCACGTTACTATGAGCGAAATGAGCGAACAGATCTAATTATATTAGCAAGTATTCGCAAGATAAAGAAGCATAAATCCAAAGCCTACGCTAGTTAACAATAGCCTTCGTGTCACCTTAAGGTCAGTTTCTTGACTGGCGGGATAGATTACCCTCACTTCCGTGATCAGTTTAGCCATGAGGTCACCAAGCTCGATTAAGCAACCATTAACACTTAAAAGTCTGGCTTGCTAGATTAGAAAGTGACAGGCTTGACAGCCTGACTCTTATACTATCTCAGCTCTGACTGGCTTCCTAAGCTTCCTAATAATTATGAAACTCCCAAAAGATCGTATCCCTGAAGACCAAGCCCACCAAGCCTTCGCCCTAGCGGCTCAACTCTATGCTCAGCACAACCAAAGCTATTCTGTAAAGGAGTTGATTGAAGCAGGTAAAGAGGCACAAATTCCCCCAGAATTTATGGAAAAAGCCCTTGCTGAGATTAAAAAGCGAACGCATTCTAAATCCGCAGTTGCCAAACATCATAGTAATGGGTCTGGTCTGATGTTGATTGGTATGGGTACAGTCTTACTCGCTCTTGCGGGTATAGGATGGTTAGCCAGTTTTGTAGAACCTAGACCAGTTGCAGAACCTGAGCGATTGGAAACTGGAGCAGTTGCAGAAGCGGAGCCAATACAGGTAAGTGTGTCTCAAGAGGAACCCACAGCGTTTGCGGATAATATAGGCTCAGGGCATATTAACAAGTGTACACCCCTGATCGAGAAAAACCTCAGGGGTGCTAACCTCAGTGGGGCAGATTGTACGAATGTGGACTTGTCAGGAGTAGATTTGACTAATGCTAACCTGACTGGTGCTAATTTCAGCCGTGCTGATTTAAGTCAGGCTAACTTCAGCAATGCCAATCTCACCGGTGCCGATTTGGCTGGAGCAGATTTAGCCAATGCGGATTTAAGCGGTGCTAACCTGACTGGTGCCAATTTAAGTAATACAGATTTAACAGGAGCTAACTTGACTGGTGCCAATCTCAATGGTACCGATCTGGCCAGGGCAGACTTAGAAAGGTCTGATCTCAGGGATGCTATGACCAATGGTGCTAATTTCGATAACACTAATTTAAATCAGGTAACTATGCCCAACGGCACAATTAACCAATAAAAAACCTACTTATCAGCGTTCTTTGCGTCTTCCTTGACTAGGTCAGCACCGGACAAAGGGGACGCAGTGGACGCGGGAAAATTTTTAACATGGGTAATTCAGAGATATTATTAAAATTGAAAACTGATATAGTTATGATATACTAAACAACTAGTGGCGGCATAGCCAAGTGGTAAGGCAGGGGCCTGCAAAGCCTTTATCCCCAGTTCGAATCTGGGTGCCGCCTTTTTGAAATGGATAATCTCGGGAAAATCTCGGAGATATGGAGTAGGAGAGGGATCCTGCTAGTAATCAACTTCCTCTGACCACAGAAGGTCAGTGTCAAGAGTTGAAAAATCCTGGACTTTAGATTGGAATTGATCACAGATTGCCAAGGGATCAACCCTCCGCTCAAACAAAGGACTATCAGGAGACTGACAAAATCTACCACTGAAAAACTGACACACGGCACAGCAATCCTTTCCACTCTTAAGCCCTGCTTCAATCTCTTCTTCCTGAAGTATCATTTCCGGTTGCATGGGAGCAAGCTTGAGATTCGCACCATCCCATCGCGCTTTGATAATGCCGCTGATACTCAAGGTCTGCCATCGAGGGTCTTTTTCCACCACCTCTTCGGGAACTCGCAACCAAGCATCGGTACCAAAGCTCTCTACCATCACGTCAAACTCTTGGGGTTGCTGAATCTTAGCAATCTGCTGTCGGGAAAGCTGTTCCGGTGCTACTCCTAATTCAATTTTATCTCCGACACCAGGAATATGGATATAGCATAAGGACTGATTGTCTCCAGACCGGGCTACTTGGTGTAAGGCTTCTAATTCTCCATGAATTAAGACTAGGTGCTTGGGCTTTACCTTGTTGATTACTTGTCCGAGTCCCACCTTATCGGTATGGGCAGAGAGGTTAAACCGTTTGATTTGAGCTTTGACGGTAATTGATTTCCCATCTAGTTCAACAGTGTCCCCAGTTTTGAGACTTTGCAGGAGGCGGCCAGGGGATTCTTCATCAGTGTAGCCAGAAATAAAGATGGCAGCATTCTCTCGCTCTAGCAGTGCTGAGGCATAATAGACTGACGGTCCACCGGTGAGCATACCGGAACTGGCCACAATTACACTGGGTTTTGCGATCGCAATCGGACGTTCCCGAGGGTTTTCGATAGAAATAATCGGGGGTGTACTGGTTTTATCAAAGAATGGCTCCTGGCCGTTAATCTTAACTAAGTTCTGAACTGGAATAGGCAATAAGTCCAGGTTTTCTCGAAATACCTCTGTGACTGCTCTGACCAATCCATCCACAAAGATGGGAACTGTTAATTTATTAAATAGCTTGGAAGTTCGGATGGCTAAGAGGATTTCCTGAGCTCTACCCAAAGCAAAAGAGGGAATCAAGACATTGCCCCCAGCTTGCACTACTTCAGCAATGGATTCCATCAATGCAGTTTCTTGATTTCTTCTAGCGGGGTGGACAGAGGAACCATAGGTAGACTCAGTAATTAAAATATCC
>NZ_JAAHHU010000565.1:0-2786 GCF_010672095.1 Moorena sp. SIO3I6
GAGTTCGATCGCCTGAATTACTTTTTGGCGCAGGTCTTCGCTGTAAGGAAAAGGCATGACAGAAATCGGACGATAAGTGGAAGGGCTTTTCGTTTTCTTTGTCCTAACTATGATGGCGACTGCTATACCATAGTTTGGTGGCAATTTTTGGCTATCCCACTTCTACCCCCCTGAACGGTTACGTTCATTCTGGTAAACTGGCGTTACTAAAAAGTGAGGAACAACTGAAAAATATAGAAACCCAAATTACTACCCTCCAAGCGGAACTATCTCAGACTAAAAGTCAGATTAAATCCTTGGAATTTCAGTTAAATCAAAGGATGTTAGCTGCTCCGATCGAGGGAATCGTGTTTCAGTCCCCAATCAAAAGTGCCGGGGCTGTGGTGCAACCTGGAGATACTATAGTCGAGATTGCCCCACAGGGGTCTTTCCTTTCCCTGCGGGCGCAGATCGCTATTTCAGAAAGTGGCTCCTTACGGGAAGGAATGGCAGTGAAAATGAAGTTTGATGCTTATCCTTTCCAAGACTATGGGGTAGTAGAAGGAAAGGTAATCAAAATTTACCCAACCTCCAAGGTGACGGAAACGGAGCAGGGTAAAGTGCCTACTTATGACCTAGAAATTAAACTCAATAAAACCTGTATGCCCACACCAAAGGAATGTATTGCTCTCCGCCCAGGGGAGACTGCAACCGCAGAAGTAATTGTCCGCCAGCGTCGGATTATGGATTTAATTCTGGATCCATTTAAGAAGTTGCAGCAGGGGGGTTTGGAACTATAGCGCCTGACTGCCTGACACATCTATGTGAAAACTAGGCTGATCAGGTTCTACACGCTCCATGACCGGATGCGCGAAAACCAGATCTGGTCGTAGTAATCAGACTTGGCTTTATGGCTAGCAAAGCATGGTTGTGGATCTATTGGCAACAATGGTACTGGCGTTAAAAGTAGCCGACCTTTATTGACTACGCCCTTGAGCCAACGCAGACCAATTTTGAGATAGCTGAGGCCTCGAAACCAATGGGGATCTACCTGTCGCCGTAAGCCAACAAGATTGAACAGCCATGCCTTGGGTGGTGGCGTAAAGCAAGGCCACGGCAGCCACGGGCATAAGCCGCTAAGCGTGCAACAGCTGAGCGAATGCGAGAGTCTTCGAGCTTCTTTGGCTCCGGATTTGCTATCTAAAAATAGTTCCTCTACCCTAAAACGGAAACCGTATTGCCACAAAGAAAGTAAGGTGGGAGGCTCATCGGTAATAACGGCCCAGGGCTCGAAGACCCCTTTGACCTTGGCTAATACAAGATTACAACGATGTACTCCATCTTGCCATAGACCAACATTACGATAAAAGACAGCAACTCCATATGGTGGCCACAGATAGCTGACTTCAACGGGATAGCGATGGGGACCATGAAGCAGTACATCACAGGGCAATCGTAGGCAGTAGTGCCAATTGCTAGCTTGTAACCAACTGATCAGATCGTGGTTTGCTTTGCCCCGATGGGCTTTCAACATCACATCAGGATGTTGACTTCATAGCCACTGGCTTTGACGTAACAAGGGTCGATATGTATCGAAGGCTACTGCCGCGCTGTTGTGTTCCAGTACCCGCCATAGGAATGGTACGGCGCGACCACAACAGACCACCGATAGATGAATCATACAGTAGCGATTCCATAAGACTGTGGTATCGAGGGCAAGATATAGACGGTGGGACTGCCAATCTTTTAAGGCGAGTAATACTAGGGGAATATACAGCGACTTCACACAAATGGCGAGTATTGCTCAAAAAGCGGTGCCAAGGCGCGTTCAACACTTTGGGCAAATTTGGCACGACTCGGGACATAAGGCTCCCAGGCCGGTTGGCAAAACTGGCCACTACAGATTAAGGCGCTCACCATCCAAGCTAGAGCTTTGATGTGACGCAGATCGCGGTAGCGGCTGTATTGACGCAAAAAGCTCATTAGTTGATCATGAAATTGGGTAGAGTAAGACATGCTCAAATTGCTAGTTGTGTAATGGCTCTAGCGTCAGCATAACACTCTGCCCTTTTTCTCATAAACCATGTAATTGCGTGCTTTGAGCCACTTGTGTCAGGCAGCCAGGAGTAAGACGTCTTTCTGGCAATTTTTTGAGTTGGTAAAACCTCACAGTTTCGTGTTGCTGGAGGTGTTTATTGCTTCCCTGATGATCCAGATATTTGGTCTGATTACACCGATATTTACCCAGATAATTTTAGACCGAGTGGTGGTGCAACGGAGCACCCTCACCCTAACTGCTGTGGGGTTAGGATTGCTGATGTTTACTCTGTTTCGGGTGGCGATTACCGGGTTGCGGCAATATTTGCTTGACCACACGGCGAATAAGGTAGACCTAGCACTGATTGTGGGGTTTATCAGCCATACCTTGCGATTACCTTTAGGTTTCTTTGAGTCTCGTTTTGTGGGTGATATTACCTCCCGGATTCAGGAAAATCGTAAAATTGAGCGGTTTCTCACGGGTGAGGCGTTATCTATCCTGCTAGATTTACTAACAGTTTTTATCTATGTGGGGTTGATGTTTTGGTACAGTTGGAAGATGGCGCTGCTAATTTTAGTGATTTTACCACCTTTTTTCCTGCTGGCGTTGATTTCTACACCATTTTTAAAACGAATTTCTCGGGAAGGTGCGATTCGTTGACTATAAACCTTACCCTACAAGGGTTTTGGGGGATTAGCCGCCTGGTCTCAGGAAACTGAACCTTGACAACTTGATAACCATGATGGTGAAAATCCATCCCTCGTGAAAT
>NZ_JAAHHU010000566.1:0-2786 GCF_010672095.1 Moorena sp. SIO3I6
TCACTGGAAAATGGCGGCGTGGGGGACTTTCTGTGACAGAGATTCATATTTGCCAGCAAGTAACCTATACTAACATGCTCAAGCATGGTTACTCCTATGCTTCGATGCAGCCCAACCCCTTGATGTTAGCATTCAGTTGGGCATTTTTACCGGTAAAATTGACCCTAGCTTTGTTAATGAATCTTCACCGAACCCGAAACATTGTAGAAGCGATTCGCAGACGCTTGTAGATGGTAACCCTGCTATTAAGGTCTTGGGTTTTAGGGAGCAGGGAGCAGGGAGCAGGGAGCAGGGAGCAGGAGTGTCAAACAGCTTTTAGGAGATGCACCCAACCGGATTTGGTCATGGTGATACCTCTAAGATATGTTTAATACCTTTAATAAAGACTTGAAAACTGTGGGATGTATTGTCAGTTAAAGATAAATAGGGTGCAATTTTTTTAGAATGGATTCCTGGATAGTATTCCTCAACTAAACCTTTAAGCTCTTGTTTGGCAGAGTTAAGCTGATCGGGGTTACGGTATTTCTTTTTACTTTGTTGTTTACTGAGGCTATTAGGTTTCATGTTATAGGCTTTTTCGACTGCGGCTAAGTTTCCTAAGAACCAGGATTCTAATTCATGGCAGATGATCCGAATCATCACATTATTGGATTTTCCGGCAGTTTGACAAATTTATAATAGTTCGTATTTGAGTTTTTGGCAATCATGGGAGTCTTGGTCATGGACGATAATGAATCTAGTGTCGGGACTATATTGAAAGGCTTTAATTTTTTTAGTAATAGATTTAAATAAGTCCTGTTTGCCTTGGTGGGGGATACAAATATAGGTGATTTGATCGGGGATAATTTTCGGTAGGAGTTGCTCTAAAACGTTTTTCATGGAGGGTTCTTCTAGCAGAAAAATCAGGTCATAACTCATTAGGGTGCAACTCCTTTAAACCAGCCTTGACTCCAGAGATAGCCGGGTAAGTCTCCAGCTTCCACTAGATTGACAAGGGTTCGGTCATCTTTAGCCCTTGAGCATTTGGTGATCCCATGTTCTTTGGTCAGCCAAAAGATGCTCTCCAGGGGAACGGCATGTGAAGTACCCCAACCTGCTTCGCTGAGGTTGGGGCTTCCCATACTCAACTCAAATCAGGGACGGTCTTATTCGTCTTTTGGGTTTCCCGCTTCATCCGCCGAAGCCTCAACCAGAGGCGCGCGCCTGCTGGAATTGGTCTTACTCAGCGTCCACAGGCAGACATCCGCCTTCCGCAGACGTATAGTTCTCTCGACAGACTCACCTTGGAATTACGACTCTGTGGTCAACCAGCCGGGGCTTGTCTCTTCCCGGAGACGAAACCTTAGAATAAGGCAGCCTTAATCATAAAGTTTTAACCCTTTTACCCATAGCCGACCAACCATAAAGGCTGCCTTATTCTTGCGGTAACTTCTGACCCTGAGCTCTGCTAGTACTTTGTACACCTGTAGGTCTAAAAACTTACAGAATATTAGACCGTTTGTAAGGTAGCCTTTTAGTCAGTCAGGCGGGTCATCGACCAACTTCATTATAGCACGATTCGCAACAAGCCGTCGTCTCGCTATCCATCCCCACCTTGAAAGAAGGTGGGGAATTCCGCGAGTTTTGTTAAAAAGTCAGGGGAGTGGGTAGAGACAAAGACCTGGCCACCACGATGGGCATAGCTGGCAAATTCTTCGGCGAGTTCATGTAAAAGGCTGGGGTAAAGTTGGTTTTCGGGTTCTTCGACACAGAGCAGGGGGTGAGGCTTAGGATCGAAGAGCAATATTAAATAGGCAAACATTTTCATGGTGCCATCGGAAACATAGCGATCGATAAAGGGGTCTTTAAAAGCTTCATCTTGAAATTTTAGGATTAGTCTGCCGTCTTCAGTATTTTTGGCTTCTACTTTGGAAATGCCGGGGACTCGCTCTTGCATTCGCTGGAGAATTTTCTCGAATATTTCGGGATGTTCTTGATAGATGTATTGGGCTACTAATGCCATATTATCTCCTGTGGGGGAGAGGTGTTCGGCATAGAATGCGTCTTTGCTGCCTCTAGCTTCATTGATATGAAAGTCGGAAACATGCCAATTTTCGATCAGGGAACGAAAGGCACTGGCGGCTTTGAAGCGTTGGAATTGTCCTAAGCCTTTTATGGCTAAAATGTCGCTGGATTCAAGTTCTTGTTCTTCCCGTTGTAGTTTTGTGTCAGCTTGTTCAAAGTTTTCTTCGTTGATGATAGCGTATCCTTTTCCTTTTCGAAAGTCTAGAAAATGAAAATGTTTACCGTGTGCGCCACGTTTATAACGCAGAATTTCTCGTTTTATTAACGGTCTTTTCTTCTCTTGTCCAATGATCAAAATATAGGTAACCAGGCGCTCAGTTCCTAGAATTTTCATACGGAACTGAAGTTCTATTTCGATATCTTCTTGCTCTTTGCCTCGGGTGATAACTTCATTGAAACCGCCACGAACTTTGAGGGCTTGACGAATATTATTTTTGAGAGCATCGTGGATAAAACCAAATATTTCAAACAAGGTTTATTTTCCGGTTCCGTTGGCACCAACAATAACAAAAAATGCTGGAATATTTTTTATTTCCAAGTTGTCAAAAACACGATAATTTTTGATTTTTATGGTAATGATTTTAATACTCTTTAATTTACATAAACAAACATCTAAGGAGCATCCATCCCGGGAGCATGTCAAATTTGTAATTAGGTACATAGATCCCCCCTAACCCCCCTTAAAAAAGGGGGGAATTAGATTGAAAAGTCCCCCTTATTAA
>NZ_JAAHHU010000567.1:0-2785 GCF_010672095.1 Moorena sp. SIO3I6
CAGCATCGCTATGCTCAGCGTGCAGGTATTGAAGGTACGTTAGCTCAGGGCATTAAAGCGTTTGGCTTACGTCGATGTCGCTATATCGGTTTGACTAAAACCCACTTGCAGCACATCATCACAGCTTCTGCCATGAATATTGTGCGTTTGGTTAATTGGTGCCAGGGAGTTCCATTTGCAGCTACCCGATGTTCTCGTTTTGCTGCTCTTGCGCCGACCGGTTGACCTATGTGTAAACAAATATTAATTTGGCCAGCGGTATCAACTTTGGGGGACTTTAAGAGTTTTGTTCCCCCCAAAATTGGGGGGCTAGGGGGGCGGAATCATACCCAGAATCAGCAATACCATTATCTCGACATCAAGTTAGACAGAACAGCAGGGGAGATAACGTCACTGGTAGAGCCAGAATCTGTTGTACCAAAGGTAATCTCTATTAAAAAAGCTCCCAATCCCCCATCAACTACGCTCAGCGATAGCAATGCTTGCGCGATGGATTGGGTAAAACAGCGATCGCTTAAAGCAATGGAAATTTCTCCACCATCCCTAAGGAATAGGAGCCAAGAGGTATCAAGATGGCAGGATCTTGCTCAGTTTCCTAGTGTTGCAAGACTTTTGTGGAAGTCGAGTACTCTCACCAAGAAAATAGAGCTAAACAGCAACCAGAAATTATATACAGGGGATAGAGGGCCGCCAGGGTATTAAGAGAATAGATCCCCCTCCCGTCCCCCTTAATAAGGGGGAAGCCAGAGGAAGCTTTGCTTTTTTCGTCATCGAGAGGCTCTTGTTCCTCCCTTGCTAAGGGGGGTTAGGGGGGATCAACAGGGATTGAACTTGGCAAACCCAAGCATTATTGGCTGGTGTGTTTTTTCACGACCAGCTAACATTGTCATGCATCAAGACAGACAGAAAAAGGAGGTAAAAAAGGAAAGTTTTATTAGCGGTTTATCTAACAAACCCTGTAATTTCTGAGTATTGGTTAACTTACCAGCAATCAACCTTTGCGATCGCGAGGCAAGTCGGTTTTGTTTAAGTAAAAGTTAAGACATATTTCTGTTCCCTGTTCCCTGTTCCCTGTTCCCTTTAAACCAAAATACTATGTCCTAATCTATACTTGCCTTGCTATACCATAAAACAGCACATTTAACGAAAAAAAATTTAGTTGTCACAAACCATCAAAATTTTCGTTATAGAAGCAGAAAGGTGAATAACTGGAGCATGGTAACCCATCACCCTCCTGTCACTTTTCTCCAACTATGATCTAATCACCGATCAAGTTGGTGTCACGCAAGGGAAAGTTGTGGAAGAGGAAAGAGTCAGAAGGAACCCTATGGTTCAATCTGACTGACAACTCCACCAACTTCAACTTGCAGAAAATAGAAACAATAAACAGCAATAAAAAACATGAAGACAATCAAAACTAGCCTAAGCAAAGTGTTAACTCTAGCCGTAGTAGCACTTACTGTACTATTCAGCTTCGCTGTTAATCCTGGTGTGGCTCAAGCCGACGGTTATTGCTGCGGAGGAGATGTCACCTACCTGCAGAATCCCCAAGAGCACTTTTGCTTAGTCGAAGCTGCTCCTGGTTATGAGTATGAAGCCGCTATACTACACAACGAATCTCCCGAGGAAGCAGTAGTAATAGACGCATCTACAGGCGAGCCAACCTTCATACCCCCATTTGGCGATAACATCCTGCGCCTGCCTCAGTATAGTGTCTTCTATCTAGTGGAAGGAAACGGACCAGTGGACTTTCACTGCGTACAATAAAAACAGCAAGCCAGTACACAAGGTAATCAATTATTTCAGCTAATTTTTACCTGAAATAACCAAACCCTTAGGAATTGATTATCTAAGGCATCGCCGCTAAATAGGTTATAACTCTTACCCACTCTACGCTATCTGTAAGCCTTCGAGTGAGAGGTAATAACCTAAAACATCAAAGCCCCGAGAGATTCTAGTAATGTAGATCTGGTCGGGGTGTTTTTGTATTTTCTAGCAATTATTATACTCATCAAGTACAAGTTTCTGGGTTTTAGGGAATAGGGAATAGGGAATAGGGAATAGGGAGCAGGGAGTAGGGAATAGGGAATAGGGAATAGGGAATACAATCCTGTATACCTAATAGTTATGCAAACCGCTGTAACTATATTAGTTATTATAGTAAATCTAAATTTATATGATAGTTTACTACTTACATGTTAGGCGATCAGGCTACCATAATTATCCTTAAATTTACTATTTAAAATTAGCGTTATTGTAGTGTATATATAAGAATATCGCTGTTTTTTAGTAATCCTAAAATTACCCAATTTTTTTTAAAAAACCCTTGACAAAAAAATATAATCATTACAATAAGCAGTAAATTACCACAATGAGTTCAATTGTTAAGTTATGGGACAAGGATTTACTCAAAACTTCAAAAAACAACTTGCTCAGCACACTCTAAAAGGGTCTCGGGAAGCAGTAATTTATAGTATGCAGAGGATGTATGCCCTAGGTTATGCAGAGATTTGCGAATGGACTCCTCTGGAGCCGACGGAGGTCCCAGGCGAAGTAATGACTACACTAAACAAGTATTGGCTGTTGCCATAACACCTTGTCTTGATGCAGTCGCTCATGGGGGAAACCCCCAAGACCGCGCTGCATCGCTAAATTTCTGGGGGGTTTCCCCCCCACTGAAAGGTTCCGGTCTGCTCAAATAGGATCAGATCAGGTTAGGTTTGGTAACTGAGTGACATAGGGATGCAGCGCACCTAAAACAATTTCAACGGACTTATTGTGGAGT
>NZ_JAAHHU010000568.1:0-2780 GCF_010672095.1 Moorena sp. SIO3I6
TCAGCTAACATAACTACACCAGTTTCCTGGGACTGGGGAATTGGACCGTCATAACGAAAATATGACTCGTCCACAGACCCAGTACCTTCGAGTTGGGCTTTTTGCTGAGCCTGGAAATAAAAATAGGAAATCAGCAATTTCCCTTGATGTTCTGGGATAAAGTCCCGCACTGCCTTGGGTAACTGGTGCTTACGAGCCATAACCAGTCCTTCGGTAACGTGCTTTTTGATAATTTCAGCACTCTTGAAAGGATCATTAATCTCATCATGCTTGTTCGGACCACCCATTTGATTTTCTATAAACCCTAACGGATCGTGCATTTTACCAATGTCATGGTAGAGCGTACCTGCCCGAACCAGTTCCACATTACAATGGAGTTCTTGAGCCGCTGCTTCTGCCAAAGAAGCAACAAACAGAGTATGTTGAAACGTTCCAGGTGCCTCAGTAGCTAGACGCTTGAGCAGAGGACGGTTGGGATTAGACAATTCTGCCAGACGAATTGGTGTTACCAGGTCAAACAAACGTTCCAGGTAAGGTGATAGCCCCAGGGCGACAATACTCCAAGCTAACCCAGATAAACCTAATAACAAAGCTCCTGGCAGAACTGCAGACCAAATTGTACTAGCCGTGGCACTAATAATCAGATTGATAATCAGGGAAACCACACCTTGAGTTAAGCCCACCCCAACTCCGAGCAGAGCCAATTCCTCTCGCGATCGCATTCGTCCTGCCATCAAGGCACCCAGTAAACCACCAGCAACATTTGCCAGTACTTGTTCTCCAGTGACTTCCATACTAAAGGTCACTAAGCCTGTCAGTAAAACCACCACTGTCACGCCCATGGTAGACCCATAAAAGTTCCCTACTAACAAACCAATAGCAGGCATAGTGTAGGGAATCTCGAAGAAGGGACTCTTGAAAAGTATTGATATTGGCATACTCAGGGTCAGTAGCAATACCAAAATGTAGTCCCGCCGCCTCCATTTAGGGTGAACTCGCCGTTGCACTAAGGCAAAAATGCCCACCGTAGTAGTAACCAAACCACCAAATCCCATCAAACCCAGCCAGTTAATTCCTCGACGGCTTAAGTCAAAATAATCCAGTAGTACAAATTCTGTTTGAGTGATGGTTTCGCCTGCGGTTACAATCACATCTCCTTTACGCACTGAAACCATCATTGGTTCCACTTTTTCTGCTGCCTGTTCTGCTATGAGCTTGGTTAATTCCTTATTTTCGATCAAGTTGGGTTCTAAAACTCTGACTAGTAAATACTTGGCTAGTGGTTGAGCTTCCTGGGGCATAAGGCTAGTCAAGTTTACCTTCACGGTCTCTTGGATCAGATTTGGTGGTAATCCTGGAACAATACCTTGGGTCAGGATGCGACTAGCAGCCTGCTTAATGACTATGCGGGTTTTTTGCCAATCTTGATCTGATAGATCCAGTACGGAAACATCATCTAGGCTACTGAATTCAGGGCTAAGGTATTGTGACAGCTGAGGCAACACCTGAGCGTACTGTTGCCGAGCAGCAGATATTGACTCAATCAGAGCTGAGAACTCTTGTTCAGAAGACTTTTGACGGTAGCTTTGCAGTTCACTTACTGCCTCAACAAAAGCTTTATTTAATGAATTTTCTGCCGGAGTAGGTGGTTTGGCTTCAGCATCAAACCCGTTGCCATGGTTATCGATATCTGAAAATGCCAAGATAGCCCGCCATTCCCATTCCTTACTTTGCCGCAGATACCGCTGGGTGGCGATGGATAGTACATCAGTCTTTACAAAAGGAAAAACACCGCTGTTAGTGCGCAGTTCTTCCACAGCGTCCAGAGACTGCTCAAGATTTTGATAAATTCTTTCTGTAACAGATTGGTCAATCATCAAAACTGGTTGAGCACCTCTTTGAGCTTCTTTGCGTCTCTCAGCCGTCGTCTTAGAGTCCTCAACCAGAGCATCGAATGGTGCCCGGATTGTCTGTGGTGCTACTGTGTCTTCACCTAGCTGTGGCTGATTGTAAAAGCGCCCTCCCATAACACTGGTCAGGGAAACCACTGCTAAAGTCCACATTACAGGTAGAGTAATTTTCTGTTGAAGTTGATGCTGGCTTTTGCCCCAATTTTTTCCTGAAGTTAGGCTAGTGGAACTGCCTTCACCATGCCTTGGAGACTCTGTGAGCTGTAGAGATTGTCCTTTTAAATTCTCCTGCTGTGATTGGCTAACTGAGGATTTGGCAGCACTAGAGGAGTTAAATCCCAAAAAACTGCGAAGGTGCTGAGATGTTCGCCGTAATTGCGTGATCGGCTGCGTCAGCGAATTTAACGTTTTCATAGCACAAGAATGGCAATGTCTGGTAACAGTAGCGGTCTGCTCACAATTTGCTGTGTGGTGGTGGCATTTTGCTTAAAGACATCTACATTTATTGATTATTCATAAAAAACACTGGAAAGTTTTCCTCCACTCATTTTAAATCCACTCATTTGACATGGGTAGAGCGCAGGTTGCGTGGGAAACTTCCAGTTACAATCACGCCTTGTATACTGTAACAGTAACTGGAGTTTACGAACAGAAAACTTTATTAAAGTGGTATAGACTGACTTTACGCCGATTATGGTTTCGTGGTTACCTTGGTCAATTCCCATGGCTATTGCTTGGGTTTGACTTCCAGATGATTCACAGACCAACTTCACCGTAAATACGCCTACGTCATTATTTACAACTTTAGCTTTTCTTTCTTTAATCGATTCCCTAGGGGAACTTGGGGTAATTGGCATTAGTTGCTGTCGA
>NZ_JAAHHU010000569.1:0-2780 GCF_010672095.1 Moorena sp. SIO3I6
CAAAATCAAATGATCGCGCATTCATACTTCAATTCAGCAAAGCAAAAATTCCTTGATCATCTGCCCAAAATACAAATTATTAACCTCAAAGTATTGATTGTTATAAACTTTGTAAAACTTTAGTAACAAATACCAAAAGGCGATCGCTACGAGCTGTAAGCGATCGCCTTTTAATTACCCTTCTAATCCTTATATCATGTCAGCTTAAATGCACATAATATAGAAGGTAGCATCTACTATGTTTTACTCATGCCTAAACGCCTTACTATTAGCCCCCACCTAACTATTGATGAATTGGAGCAAGGTTATCGCCAAGCCAAAACGGTAACGGAACGCTCACATTACCAAATCCTTTGGTTATTAGCCAAAGGCAACAAGAGCGAGGAGGTGGCGGCTGTAACAGGTTACAGCCGTAGCTGGATTTATGAGTTGGTTCGCAGTTACAACCACTTGGGTAATGAGGCATTAGGGGATTTACGGCGCCATAATCGAGGTGCCTTACCCAAACTTGATGATGTTCAACAAGCCCATCTGCTGCAAGCGATTCGAGGGGTAGCCCCCGATGGTGGATTGTGGAATGGACGCAAAGTGGCGGACTACCTGAGTCAGGTTCTGGGAAAGCCTGTGAGTCGGCAGCAGGGGTGGAAATATCTCAAACAGATGGAGTTTCGGCTGCGAGTTCGGAGCCCTCAGCATCAACACAGTGATGAACACGAGCAAGAAGTTTGGAAAAAAAAGTTGAGGGACGAGGTGAATCGAGTACAGATGCAATATCACGACGCCGACGTCGAAATTTGGTGTCAAGATGAGCACCGCATTGGCTTACAACCGGTGATGCGACGAGTCTGGGTCGAGTTGGGGGAAACAGCCATTGCTCGGGTTAACTGGAAGCGAGAGTGGCTATGGTTATATGCATTTGTCCAACCTCACAGCGGAGAAACCTACTGGTGGCTTTTACCCTATGTCAACACCGAGTTGTTTAATCGGGTGCTCAAGGACTTTGCTGAGCACTTCAAACTTGGCAAAAATAAGCGGGTGATTTTACCTCTCGACCAAGCGGGTTGGCATACTACTGACAAGCTGAAGGTACCCGAAGGCATTCACTTACTGCACCTGCCTCCTTATTCTCCAGAGTTGCAACCTGCTGAACGATTATGGCCGGAGCGTGAATGAGCCATTAGTAAATCAAGCCTAAGACTCGATGGCTGAAGTTGAGGAGTTGGTCTATCAACGCTGTCAGAGGCTACTCCAACAACAAGAGTTGATTCGGGGGTTAACCTTCTATGACTGGCTCCTCACGGACGAGGTCGCTTAATTATGTGCATTTAAACCGACATGATATTAGGATGAATTGACAGCGGTTTTCAATTCGGTCAGGTACAAATTTTTGGGTTTTAGGGAATAGGGAACAGGGAACAGGGAACAGAGAAGTTCATGTAGGGTGGGCAGTGCTTAATACAGATCAAATCAGCTGACAAAGCACCTTGGTAGGCACTGCCCACCTTACGATTAATCACTGGTTTATTACTAGTTCATGTCAGGTGGGCAGTGCTTAATACCGATCAGATCAGCTGACAAAGCCCGTTGGTAGGCACTGCCCACCCTACGATTAATCACTGGTTTATTACTACGATTAATCACTGGTTTATGACTAGTTCCTGTCAGGTGGGCAGTGCTTAATACGGATCAAATCAGCTGACAAAGCCCGTTGGTAGGCACTGCCCACCTGACGATTGGTCGCGATCCGCCTGGATTGCCATCTACTTAATACTTCAAGGGGTTGTAATTTATCTCAATCTTTTCAAGCCCTAATTTTTGCTGGTCGCTGTCTACAACGGCTTGCAATATACATATACCATTAACTTGATGGGGCTTGTGATTTACATCTTTCTCAACAAGCTCTACTTTTTGCTCTGAGTAGTTAGCTTTAATGAGATGCACCTGTTAGCGATTAGCGATCACCCCTTGGAGTTGGAATGACTCCCTTGCTTATCCCACACTTTGCTGATTCACTACCGGGGACTTTAAGAGTTTTGTTCCTTCCCAAATTGGGGGGCGACCGGAACCGGAATCATACCCAGAATCAGCACCGGAATCATACCCAGAATCAGCAATGCCATAAGAAATACCACGATATTTTAGGTTGACTTTGTCTTGGCCAGCTAGTAAGACATAGCCACTACCCAATCCACAATTCAGTCCTCGGTACTTGCCAGTACAGTTAACTTCTGTGGTGGTAATTTTCTTGGGATGGTATTCGTAGCTAACGCCGCGATAAGTAAGTTTCATAGTCTTTACCGTATGATGAAGTATTTTTGAGCTTCTTTAATAAATTCTTAATTATTGTCAGTTAAAAGTCAATAGACTGCACTAAGCGCGTTTATATTTGAGTTGTGAACATACTCCCAAAGGCCAAGAGGCAAGAGGCAAGAGGCAAAAGGCAAGAGGGGAAACAGATCCGGAGTTTTATTGTTCAATAAAAAAAGACCTCTTACGTTTACATCTCATTTATAAACGCGCTCATCAATGTTACATTTCGTAATATAACTTTACATGTAGACATATAATTGTCCTCTGACATCATGTCAGGATAATTACCCTTAATAAAAATCTCCCCCATCTCCCCATCTCCCCATCTCCCCATCTCCCCACACTTCCCACCCTCCCCACCCTCCCCCCGCCCGGGCCCCTTAATTATGGGTATTCCACCAGACTTGATATTATTGGTATAGCTCATAAAATAGTCGATTTGTCAACTCAAAAAATGGTTTGCCCTTGGT
>NZ_JAAHHU010000057.1:0-39283 GCF_010672095.1 Moorena sp. SIO3I6
CTGGTGTCGTCGTCTCAGCAAAGATTATGAAGTTCTACCAGCAACTTCTGAAACCATGATTCGAGTTGCCATGATTCGGATTATGCTTAGACGTTTAGCGTAGTCAATCACTTTTCAGACATCCTCTTACAGGTTCAGTGTGGGAGTATGTCACGGAATTCTAGGAATGTAGCTCCAAAGACTGAAGAGTAAATTGCTGTCTATGAGTGAAAATCCCCCACCTATTAAAGTATTACGTCAGCGCCATGTAGGCTGGGATAAGCCTACCGAGGAAAATCTCAAAACTATTAAAACTATTGAGTTATTATGGAGTAATTTGTTCGAGGCAATTTTTGATCCCACTGAAGATAACTGGTTAGACCATTGGCAAAAGCTATACAAAACGATTTTAGAGCTTTGTTCTGATAACGAAGAGCGCCGCATTACTCTAGTCTACCTAAGCAATGTTAAGGATTTGACAAAAGAAGCTAGGGAATGGAAAATGCTGGTGACTTACCTGGAGAATACTAAAGACTGGGCTAGAAAATCCATTATTAGAGGATCATAAACCGTTAAATAAAATAGTGAAAATAGTGACGCTTCGCATAAGCCACAGGCCCCGTCAAAATTATCCTTGATAAAGTAAAACCTGTAAAGGTGCTAACAGCAAGACCCCTATCCCTTCTACAAACCCTTTCGGGAATACAATTATTATCATATTAAGCGCTCCATTATGGGCTACCGGTAGCCAAGCTTGAGCTTAGTTATTGCTGCGATCGCGTGACTCGCGTAGCGGCTCTTTCAGAGCATCGCAATCTTAATTAATTTGTGAACAAAAACAGGTTGTGATATTCTTCCCCCAACGCCGATCACCCCATCACCCTGTCTAAGCCTCTGGGTAAATTGTTAAGAAGAGTAAACTAGAGAAGTAATATTAAGTCCGGTTAATCACTTCCCAAATAGTTCCTGGATTGTTGGATGTTAGCCCTTTGGCTGATGGGTAATTGACAATTACCCATCAGCCAAAGGGCAAATACTGATTACCCCATAAGGACTATGATGATTATTCAATCGGATGTGATCTAACTATCTCAAGTGCCAGTTTGGTCAGGATTATAGAGCGCGTGAAAGTTTTTCAGACCCTGGAAGGGCAGCAACGTCAAAGTTTGCTGATTTTATTTACTGTTGGTCTACTATTTTGGTCAAGCCTATCGTCTTTGTTGCCAACCCTGCCGCAATATATTCAAGACGTGGGTGGAACCAAGCAACAGGTGGGGCTAGTAATGGGTTGCTTTGCCATTGGTCTGTTGCTGTTTAGAAACCCACTGGGGCGTATGGCAGACCTGCGCGGTCGCAAGCTGGTAGTAATTATTGGTACTAGCGCTGTAGCTCTAGCGCCTTTGGGCTATCTATTTACCCAGTCGATTAGTCTGTTGATGCTGGTTCGAGTGTTTCATGGCATCAGTATTGCGGCGTTTACCATCGGTTATATGGCTCTAGTAACCGATTTGTCCCCTGTTGAGAAGCGGGGTGAGTTAATTGGTTACATGAGTTTGGCAACATCGATTGGTTTAGGTCTCGGACCAGCGCTGGGGGGTTTTCTACAACAAGAGGTTAGCTACACTGTTTTATTCTTAGTGTCTGCGGCTCTAGGTGGGCTGGGTGTGCTGTTAGGGAGTCAGATTCGTGAACCAATTAGGTCTGCTAGACCTGAGCAGGAACAATCAAAATCTTGGTTAAACTCGATTTGGCAGCTATTGGTCAAACTATGGCAGTTGTTAACCAGCCCTGCTCTTGGAATTCCAGCTTTGGTAATGCTGTTGTTCGGTATAGTATTTGGAACAAAAGTTAGCTTTGTCTCTCTGTTTATTCGAGAGACTGGTATTAATCTCAATCCAGGATTGTTTTTCACAGCTGCTGCGATCGCTAGTTTTGTGATTCGTGCATTAACTGGTCAGGCATCTGATCGGTATGGACGAGGACTTTTTATCACCGTTAGTGTGGTTTGCTATATCATCTCAATGTTGATGATTTCCCAGGCTGATACGGAAGTTGGATTTTTACTAGCTGGTTTATTAGAAGGAGCTGGCACTGGATTATTCATACCGATGATGACTGCTTTGATGGCTGACCGCTCCTCTGCTGACGAACGGGGTCAGGTATTCGCTGTCTGCATTAGTGGGTTTGATTTAGGGATTGGCCTAGCTGGGCCGATCTTTGGTTATGTCGCCGACCTGTTAGGATATCGAGGAATTTTCTCCTGTAGTGCTGGTATAGCATTTTTGGCACTGATTATCTTTATGACCCAGTCCAACAAAAATTTATCCCGTTCCCTCAGATTCTCCATCGGTCGTGAACGGGATTTATATGCTATAGACACTAGAATGCCTTAGCTTAGTAAACGGGCTAGGAGGGATTCGAACCCCCGACACCGTGGTCCGTAGCCACGTGCTCTAGTCCACTGAGCTACAAGCCCTTAACTGCTGCCACTTTTCTGTGGCTCAACAGTTACTTATCATAACACATAGATCAAAAATTTTGCAATACTCTTGTGGAAATCAATCGCTCGCTATCCCATCTCGATAGTCAAGGTCAAGCTCAGATGGTCGATGTTTCTGGCAAAGAGCTTACCAAACGTCAGGCAGTAGCCGCTGCTCAGGTACGGATGAAAACCACAACCTTCAACACCATCCAAGCTGGTAATGCCCCCAAGGGTGATGTCTTAGGAACCGCTAGGCTGGCTGGGATTATCGCAGCAAAGCAAACTTCCCAACTGATTCCTCTGTGTCATCCCTTGCCCCTACACAAGATCGAAGTTCAAGTCGAACCTGACCCCCAACTACCGGGATACCAGATTCAGGCATCTGTGACTACTAAAGCTGAAACTGGTGTCGAAATGGAAGCACTAACAGCAGTTTCTGTTGCGGCTTTGACCCTTTACGATATGGCCAAAGCGTTGGAAAAGTCTATCGCGATTGAATCGATTCGCCTGTTGAGTAAGACCGGAGGTAAATCCGGGGATTACCAAATATCAGGCGATTGCTAAGTTAAGGAATGATCTCAAGTTAAGTTGGATCAGCACTTAGCACTCTCCGCACTCAGCACGCTCAGCACTCAGTTAACCATTACCCTTTCAACAGGAAATCTATGGCTAAGATTAGGTTTCTCGCAAACGTGGCATCAGTTCCACGAGATTACAGGGGGAATTGCCCAAATCGAGTTGCTCTTTGATAATCTGCTCCCAACCTGTCCGACAAGCTCCAGAAGATCCTGGCAGACAAAAGATGTATGTTCCGTTAGCCACACCAGCCAGGGCACGAGATTGGATAGTAGAAGTCTTAATCTCTTGGTAGGAAATCATGCGGAAAATTTCACCAAAGCCCTGGATTTCCTTATCCAGCAGGGGTTGAATCGCTTCTGGTGTACCATCTCGACCTGTAACACCAGTTCCTCCTGTAGTCAACACTACCTGTACCGATTCATCAGCAATCCATCGGGAAACCACCTCACGGATTTTGTAGATGTTGTCTGGAACAATAACCTTTTCCGCTAAGTGATGCCCCGCCTGGGTTAAACTCTCAACCAGCAGCTTACCCGACTTATCCGTGGCTTCGGTACGGGAATCGGACACCGTCATGACTGCAATATTTAAGGGAACAAACTGTTTGGTTCGGATCATCTTCAATCCAACATTAGGTTCTAAAATTAAATTAACTGACTAGGGTTGGTATCAGACCAAGCCGTTACACAACTAAAAACTGACAAATATCTATGCCTCCTCGTTGGCCTCGTAAACCTGACCGACGTGATCCAGCCTACCGTCGTCTAGATGACCGCATGAACTTTGCTGTACATGTGGCAATTTTTGCTGCTTGTAATTCCGGAGTGTGGTTCTTCAGAACTATACAGTATGCTCAATGGACTTGGGCATACTGGTTTACTGGTCTGTGGGGATTGATTTTAGTAGGACATGGGGTTTATATATTTGCGATCGCAAACTATACCCCCCTGCCTACTCAAGAACCTCCAACCGAATCCCCTCAAGGATGAAATCACCGAAGATAATTGTAGTAATTGATTTTTTCTTGACTGTTGACGGTTAACTGTTGACGGTTAACTGTTGACGGTTAACTGTTGACGGTTAACTGTTGACGGTTAACTGTTGACGGTTAACAGAAAGCCAGCAAATAAACTTTAGTTAAACTTTCAACTTTCAACTTTCAACCATCAACTTTAGTTATACCTTAGATATCCCAACATGTAATTAATTAGAAACAGCTAATTACCATGGCTAATCCAACTTCTACAGAAGCAATTGAAACTCTCGCTGCTGAAATTGGCGACAAGGTATATATTGATGTAGCCAAATGGCATCTCTACCTTAGGGATGCCCATCTACATACCACTTTGGCTGAACAATTTTATCCCCTACTAATCGATAACACTAATACAATCACAGAAGACCAGATGATGCCAATCCTGCAAAGCATTCAGGTCAAGCTAGGTGGTGGTAAACGGCAAGTTCCCCTAGCAGATTTGCTACCCATGCAGTGTCAGATGGATCTAATCGATATTCTCGAAGAGTATCAAAGACAGCTGTAGGTGTCTTAAAATAGCAAATTTTCTAATAACTAATCACTAATAACAAAAAATTGGGTAACTTTAACAGCTACCCAAATAATTCTGCTTGTTTTTGGTTCACCAAAACAGCAAAGGTTTTCCTGTGAAGCGTTAGAAACTAGGCAGTTACAGCCTTTTTCGCCACAGCACTTAACTCACCGTTGGCATACTTAGTTGCAAAAACATCGATAGTCGCTTGCTTGATCTTGCTAGCATTACCAGCAGTACCAAAGGCTTCGTAACGCTTCAAGCAAACCTGCTTCATATACTTGATAGAAGGCTTGAGGAAGTGACGGGGGTCAAAGTTAGAAGGATCTTTGGCAGCAGCTTCCCGGATAGCAGCAGTGATAGCCAAGCGGTTGTCTGTGTCGATGTTAACCTTACGAACACCGCTCTTAATACCCTTTTGAATTTCTTCAAGGGGTACACCATAGGTTTCAGGAATAGAACCACCGTACTGGTTGATCATGTCAAGCCACTCTTGAGGCACAGAGGAAGAACCGTGCATCACCAAGTGAGTGTTAGGCAAACGCTTATGAATTTCTTCAATGCGACTAATGGCAAGAATTTCTCCAGTCGGCTTGCGGGTGAACTTGTAAGCACCGTGGCTAGTACCAATAGCTACAGCTAGAGCATCAACTTGGGTGCGCTCAACAAATTCAACTGCTTCGTCGGGGTCGGTCAATAGTTGGTCGCGACTCAGAGTTCCTTCAAATCCGTGACCATCTTCTTTGTCACCTTTACCGGTTTCGAGTGAACCTAGGCAACCCAGTTCCCCTTCAACACTAACACCGATAGCATGGGCAACTTTTACTACTTCGGCAGTAACACTGACGTTGTAATCGAAGCTGGCTGGAGTCTTAGCATCAGCTTCCAAGGAGCCATCCATCATCACACTGGTGAAGCCGTTACGAATTGCCGAATAGCAGGTGGCTGGGCTATTGCCATGGTCTTGGTGCATGGCAATGGGAATATGAGGGTAGGATTCCACCGCTGCTGTGACCAGATGGCGGAGGAAGTTCTCACCTGCATATTTGCGGGCACCACGAGAAGCTTGTAAGATTACCGGACTATCCGCTTCTTCAGCAGCCTGCATGATAGACAGGATTTGTTCCATGTTGTTAACGTTGTATGCTGGAATCCCGTAGCCGTTCTCAGCTGCGTGATCCAACAGTAGCCGCATGGGTACAAGTGCCATATTATATTCCTCCTAACTTTGTTTGTTAGCTATTCCGGCGAGAAGCCTCACGTCTGACACTCCCTAGTGACTCGTGAACAGAATCGCCAGTCCAGACATGTCAATCTAGTTGCTTCTAGACAGCGATGCAGCGAGGTCTTGGGGGTTTCCCCCATGAGCGACTGCATCAAGACAGGTTAATTCTTTAGATAATCTTAAGATATTTTGCAGCTTTTATTCAAATTTCTTGATCAGATCATCTAGACAAAGCTTAGTCTATAAAACTTGACAAAAATTACCAAATCTAGAAAATAATCCCCAAGCACCCCTAGTAAAAATCTGGATAAACAGTAAAGTATAGGTAGTTTTGCTAAGAGTTTTGAGAAGAGCTCCTAAGCTTTCTGATGGGATCAAGAATTTAAGGTTCGTTGGCGAGTGCGGGTTCTGACAAGCCCAGGAAGTATCCCTCTTAAAGCACAGAGGCGGTCAACTGCCCATCTTGTACCTAGTACCTAATACCTACCTAGTACCTAGAATTTGTATCAATAGACATATGCGGCTAACTAACAGTTAGCTAAAAATGGGTCGCCCGGGACTCGAACCCGGAACTAATCGGTTAAAAGCCGAGTACTCTACCATTGAGTTAGCGACCCGGTAAGCTTTTTTGAAACATACCTTTACTAAGAATATCACATTGATAAGGAAATGTCTAGGGAAATTTAGAAAAATTTCGCCGTTAGCCTCACCGATGCCTCACTACTCTCTCCGGGAGCTAAGTGAGTTAAATTTTTCCCAGTGTTAAGAGCGTTACGGGGAGCACTCCAAGGTTCAAGGCAATAAAAGTCCTTGCCTTGAACTGTCCAAAAGACCAACGTCGAGAAAACATCAGTGTAGGTCAATGCGATCGCTAATCCCCTTTCGGGATCAGTAACACTGGCACTCTTATCACTAAGTTGCCCAAACGCTACATCAATTTCATCACAGCTAAAATCAAAATTGCCAGTGAAAGGATGTACTGCTTGAGTTTGCTTCTCCTGATACTCCGATGCAGGAATATCAAACTCGAGTTTAGTTTTGTCAGACGTCAAGAAGTAGGGATGGAAACCTGTGGAAAAGGGCATCGGTTCAGCGGAATGATTAGTATAGCGCTGATCAATGTCTAGGGTGTTGCCCTTTAATCGATAGGTAAAGGTAACTTCGAAGTCAAAGGGATAGACAGAGCGAGTTTGATCATTACTCTTGAGGGTGAGAGTCAACACTGCCATGTCACTCGTTGCACTATCAGTCACCTCCCAAGGCAAATTACGGGCAAAGCCGTGTTGTTTTAGAGTATAGTCTTGGCCAAGGTATGTATAAGTATCATTAACTAAGTTTCCACAGATGGGGAAGAGGATGGGAATGCCACCCCGTACACTCAGATTGGGATCTTTAAAACGTTCAGCATCAAGATAAAAAATCTCCTGACCTTGGATATTCCACCGAGTGACAATGCCACCCCGTTCAGGAACCACTTCTAATCGAGACTGGGCATTGTGGTCAGTGAGAATGTAAGTTTCGTATTGGTCTTGACTGCGTACGATCTCAAACACTGGCTTTTCTCCCTTACGATTTAAAATCAGATTGATCAGTCTATTGAGTGCCTAAGCACTTTTGGTCACAGCAAGAGCCTATTTTTGAGTGACTCTGACTGCGACCGATGGCAGGTTGGCAGATTGGCAGTTTTTTTTTCAAAATTCATGCTTAGTGCCAAGCACGTACAGGGATTAGCTTTCGGCAAAAGAATCCCCAAATCGGCGACCCTTGGCACCCTATGGGGGCCAAGCTACGGGAATGGCCACGGGTGCGCGTTCGCGCTTTCTTGTGGGATGAATTTTGCACAGGGTCTTTTTAAAAATGTTATATTCTATTTACTAGCAAGCAAAGCCGAGAATGCTGGTTTGTTTGCTTACAGCAAAACAAGCCCCACATCTCAGTGCTTCGCTATGAGTGTGGGATGCATTTTGCACAGGTTATGCATGGAATTGCTATAATATATGTACTGATAAACAAAGCCGTTCGCGTAGCGTGGCCTACGGCCTTAAATGCTGGGCAAGTCAGCACAACAGTCTTAAAAAAAAGACCAAGAAAACAGAGCGGCAGGGTTTGAAGTTACCGTAAGATAGGGTCGCCTTAATCAAAAAGTTTTAACCCTTTTATGCATAGCCGACTAACCATAAAGGCGACCCTATCTAAGGTTTCGTCTCTCGGCAGTCCGTTCTTAAAGCCCAGCGCCTCCTAAGCAATAGCCGGATTGGTTGCGTTCGCGGAGCGTGGCCAAAGGCCAAGCCTAAACTAATTCTAAAGAATAAGTTTAGGATCTGTCACTATGTCACAATGATTGGTATTTCAAACCTCTAGACACCTACCAAAATGTTGGCTTCTTGGATCAGAAGGCTTTATCCAGGCCGATGTTAATAAGCAGTAGGATTTATCCTGTTGTATCCTATAAATAGCCAAGTCGGTGAGAAACCTAACAGGTAACAAGACTAAAGGTAACGGCACAGCTCTTTTTGAGCTGAGGTCGTTTCTAGTGTGTTTAAACCACCACAGCAGTATGAGTCAAATCCTACTGTGAACGTTGCTAGTAGCCGGTTTTTAACCGCTTGAGCAACATCCGCTCATAATCCCCTATGTTTCAACTTGGGGTATTTTTGAAATTCTTACTCCATTCTCTGGATAGGAATGCTAGTGGAATCTAAGTTTACAAATAACTATAGAGTAACCATACCCCCAAAAACCATCTCTTAAAGACTACAGCACCATTGCTGGCAAGCAGGAGAAATGGGTTAGGGCTCTGTAGGTTAGTGAATTAAGGGATGTAGCGCCGACCTGAGGGGGTTTCCCCAACTCGCGTTCTGCATCAAGACAATGCATAAAAACAATGTATAAAAAAAGTAATCAATGACATGAGCAGCGTTGATCAACTCAAACTCAAGCTCGCTTCTAATGCATGCCTTACTCTCAAGCAATGAACATAAAAGACTATTAAGCTATTTTAATCTTTAACAAGGAATAGACAAACCCGCTTGATTCCATGTTAAGTTAACCAAAAATGATTTCAAGCCAACCCCTACCCTTTAGGGCTGGGGATACGAGGAGTGAGCTACAATTATTGCTAATCCTTTAAATTCTTGGAATTTATTTTTGCTGCTGATGGCGGCTCGACTACTCAAGTAAATGGTATTTTAGTCGCCAGAGCCAACAAACAAAGGATCTGGAGTATTCCTACTCTGGTGGTTCAGGTTTATTATAACCTTCCATTGTATCTCATCATCACAATGATGGAGAGAATCCCGCCAATTATATTCGTGGGAAGTATGTCAAAAGAAAGTTGTTTCTAAAGAAACAGAAAAGCCACGAGCGAGAGTTAGCCACCCTGGCGAGGGATTGCTCGCCAGGGTGGGCGTGGAGCGTATCGGGATTTATCCCGTTACTAAAAGTAGCGACACAGCTAGAAATCAACCTAGCCAAGGTCAGTAGGGCATCTTTGAACGTGCCGCAACGATATGGATTGGAGTCTCTATCCAGGTCATATCGTAAGCGTTGCGAAGAGGCGCGACCCAAGGCGAATCTTATTCGCCATTGGAAAGCGCGCCAAGCGCGGTTTCAAGCCGCGTAGCAACATCAGCTTAGAATCCCCGTGTTTTTAAACCGGGGAGAGTTCAAGCAACCGCTTACTTCACCAGTAAAACGAAGAGTTATCTGCAACAGGAGAAGCCGAATATGCTACACCGCAAGATTTATCAACTCTGCTGCGATGGTCGTGAGGTCTGCGTTTTCTTGCGGGATCAGCAACGTTGGATTGAACACGCCCGCATTGTTGATATCGAGGGAGATTTAGTCACAATTCGTTATGAAACAGACGAAGAGGATGAGATCAGTTCCTGGGAAGAAATGGTCCGCTTGGAAAGCATAGGCTCTGTGAGTCACAAGCTAGCTTCTGTTTTCCGAGGTAATGTTGATCCGATAGTCTCTGATGATTGTCCGGAGGCTGAACAAATTCACCCCCGCTCCCAAGACTTAAATCAGGACTAGATTGTTCATTGTTAATGGACAACTGTTAAGGGCAAATTGATAACTCACAACTAGCTAGCAATTTGCCCTTAACTATTCGTTACTCAAGGGGTTCTATCCGTTCAAAAACTGGACAGTACCCCTCCAGTGTTACTTTAAAACCATAGAGAGCTGAGGCTGGATTCCAGCAGCGCTGGCCTCTTTGGTATAGACAATTACCACAACACTCGATATTAATTGGTATCTTGGCTTTACCCCCTTGTTTGAGTAGTTCTCGTTGTGACAATCCCCGCAAGACCAGTTCTTCTCCTTGCCAGCGGGCTTCTACTAAACCAGTATCAGCGAAATTTTGCCAACGAGGATCCGTTGCGATCGCCCTTGAAAGAGTGATATAGACAAGTGTATCTAATTCATTCAACTCTCCTTCATAGTTCGTTTCCGTTGGTAGAGCTGGTCTGATAAAGGTATCACCAATGGGAAGTTCTACGAGTGTTCCTGCTGCTGGCGTATGGAGGTGATATCGATTTTGTAACTCTTCCAAACCAGCAAGATCACCTAGGTAGGTAGGGGAGCCGTGAACAAAAATCACATGTTGAGGTCGAAGATTATGAATCAACTGGGTGGTGCCCAGACAATCCCCATGTTGAGCCAGCAGATAAGTTTCAACCTTAAGCCATCCGTAGTCATCCATTGGATCCAACGATTTAAGATGTTCCGGTTGCAGGACAACCCAAGAAGGGTTCTCTTGCTGCCAGTACTCCCTCCAATCCATGTTTAAGTCAGTGAGGATAATACAGGGAGATTTACCGATAGCATCTCGCTGCTGGGGATCTAACCGCCGCACCCGAGGACGTACCCGCTCATCCCAAAACAAGGCTTGATGTCGGGCAAAATTTTGTACTGAGGTGGGAAAGTGAGACAGCAGTTCTAAGTAAGCATTACAACCAGCAGCCACCGTTCCATTGACCCAAATATCCAGGTCGCGTCCTGTAAAGTGGTGATGAGAGCGTAGGAGCATGAGGATTTCTTGACCTAGACCTAAGGTAGGCACTGGTAACAGAACTGAGTTATTGGTAGCAATTGCCTGCTCAATACGCTCTACTAGTTGATTTTCTTGTTGCCGCCGATGGGGATGTCGAGCAGTGCCATAACTGCCTTCTACAATTACCACATCCGGCTGTGTCCCCCTGAGTGATTCAAGGGATAATCCCTCCACCAGCCGCGAGTTCGACAGGAAAAAGTCACCGGTGTAAAGCAGTCGGTAAGTTCGATGGTGAGTGGTGTAAGTGAGTAAAAATGCTGCTGCTCCTGGCAAGTGTCCAGCTGGGAACAATTGAGCAGTGAGTCCCTCGCAGAATTCTACAGGGGTAGCCCACGGCAGAGCTTGACAAAATGGGGGAATATCTTCAGGAGGCAGTTCCGGCCAGTTGAGTAGTAATAGTTGAGTCGTTACCTCACTGGCGTAAATTGGTAATTGTGGAAAAGTTTGGTGAAGAGCCAGCAATCCCTGAGTATGGTCTGAGTGAGCGTGGCTACACAGGACTAAATCGGCTGGTGGTATCCCATCGATCTGTAGGGGGGAAATGTCTTCTAATCCACAATCAAGGAGAATGCGGTGTGGCCCCATCTGCACCAACAAACAAACCCCTTCTGCACCATGACCAACACCGTAAGGAAAGCAGGTTAATCGGTCATCCTGATCAGAGGATGCTACTGGGCGTTGATTGCTCATGAGCTTCAACTTAAATTTTAGCTAATCTGGCTCCGTTAACCCACGTCTTACTAATCAGGGAAGGGTGAATGATTAAGCCTTGGAAGAGGCAGACAGCATCGGCGATCGCCAACGGAAAATAAGGTGGAACTATTTTTACTAAGGCTGCATCTTCCTTGAACGGAAAATTCAACGGATTCTTCCCCAGTCAAAACAAACGTGGTAGAGTTGTCACTCCGTAGCAATTTAGAGGGGTTTGTATGCTGGATATACCCTATAGGTCACTCTGGAGTCTATGAAAATCCCACACCCTACCCCTTAGGGTGGGTGTGGGTAGTTCTCAACTAGTTTCCCTTCTTTCGAGGTCAGAGTCAAGAGGGGATAAGGGCTGCCAACAACATCACCACAGTAGGGAGTTAAGTAGGCATGGACTGGCGAAGTTCCTATAACCTCTAAGTGAGGATTTTAATTTTTTGACACTCCCGATCCCTAGAAGGCAGGGGCTTGGGAAAACCCCCGTGAGCCCCCTTACACTCCCCGCTCTAAGGCCTTTGGCCACGCTTCGCGATCGGTCAGCATCTAGACTTTAGCCTCTGCTTTGATGCCAGATGCATGGATTTTTCCAAGGCTAAACGATGAAGGCTTTTTGAAAGCTCAGCAGCTGACCGCTAAAGTAAATACTGGAAGCTTAGTGTGCAGAGCCGTTGCCGTGATAATCGTCTGAATCATAAAATCCGTTCTTAGTCCCAAAAAACAGGCACAAAGCAGTAAAAGCAATTGTTAGTACCACTAAAACCAGTTTTACTTCCATTTTCTTAATAACTCCTCATGGCTGTCAGAAAAAACCGTCACGTTCATTGTAACTCCCTCTTTCGTCGAGAACCTACCTCAATCCCCTGCCTAAGCTGTCACGCACTTAATTTTTGGGTTGAGGCGGATGGGGAGATGGGGAAATGGAGGTGGGGAGAGGGTTTCATGGTTTGTTTCATAAGATGAACAGATTCAATTTAGATGCGTGTTAGCTTAAAAGCCATGGCTACTGTAATATTTTTATATTGCTATATGATTATATTTAATTAATTAGAGCGAGTATGGTATTATTTCTATCAGTGTGTTTGTTGGGGTTTAAACGCGAAAGTGATAGTGAGCTTATAAAAAATGGCAAGTACAAAGTACCAGCTTAGTGAGTACAGCTTAGTGAGTACAGCTTAGGGAGTAGCAGCTTAATGCGATCGCTATCGGTAGTAACTTAGGTAAATTACGCACTATCATAGAAGCTGCTAATCGCGAACCTATACCAAACTCAAGGTTTTTCCCTACCAGACCGTTCTAGTTTGCCTAAAGCTGCACCATTTCAAACCACCACAACCAGATCATCTCAATTACTGCTCTAGCCGGTTGAAGTTTTATATGAAAGAAATCTATAAAATTAAGCGTCGCCAATTACTTAAACTTAGCTCCATCACTCTTGGTAGTAGTGTTTTGGCAGCTTGTAATAATCAAACCTCTACACCATTAACTACAGAAAAAAAAGGTAAATTAGATCAAATAAAATTTGCTTTGGGGTGGAAAGCTGAAGCAGAATACGGTGGTTTTTATCAGGCTGTCGCTACTGGCATTTATCAAAATTATGACCTAGATGTTATTATACAACCAACAGGTCCTCAGAGCAATCCCACCCAATTATTACTGGGGGGAGTAGTTGATTTAAGTATGGGACAGGCTGTTGATGCTATTAGAGCAGTGCAACAAGGCATTCCCAAAATTACTGTAGCAAGTATCTTCCAAAAAGAAATACGAATTCTATTGGCTCATCCAGGGGTAGGCAATGACTCTCTGGCACAATTAAAAGGTAAACCAATTTTTATGGCTCCTGGAGCTATCACAACCTATTGGCCCCTACTCAAGGCAAAATACGGTTTTACAGATGACCAGAAACGCCCCTACAACTTCAATGTTAGCCCTTTTTTAGTAGATAAAAATTCAGCCCAACAGGGGATTTTGACCTCTGAACCATACATTATAGAAAAAGAAGGAGGCTTTAAGCCCAATATATTATCCTTAGCAGAGGCTGGTTATAATCCCTATACTTTCACCATTGAAACCACGAAGAAACTCGTTGAAACTAACCCCGATCTGGTGCAGCGATTTGTTGATGCATCAATCAAAGGATGGTATAGCTATCTAGAGAATCCCGAACCAGCCAATGAGCTGATCAAAAAAGATAATCCAGAGATGAAGGATGACCTCATTGCCTATGGTCTGGATAAGCTTAAAGACTATGGTATTATCATCTCTGGCGATGCCGAAAAACTTGGCATTGGGGCAATGACCGATGAACGTTGGGAAAGTTTGTTCAATGAGTTAGTTACGGTTGGTGTACTTGATGCAAAGACTGATTACAAACAAGCCTACACCTTGGAATTTGTCAATAAAGGAGTAGATTTTTATAAAAAAAATTAGTTAACATTATATATGAGTTATATACATGTTAATATCCAAGTTAATTAGATATTGTTATTATACATTAATTTATATCTAGTCTTGCCAAGCCAGATTGATAAGTTCAAATATTAACCGATTCTTAAGCAATGATTATACCTCTTGCAAAAGTATTTTTATGATACTGTTTTTATAAATTTTTTTCCGCTGTTACCTGTTACTTCCGACTTCTGCAAGAAGTCTATTGCTACTAACTGACAATAGATGAACCAAAAACCAGCTATTTCTCTTACCCATGTCAACAAAACTTTTGACAATGGTACTGTAGCGCTAAAAGACCTAAATCTCAACATCAATAAGTCCGAATTCATCAGTCTGGTAGGACCATCGGGATGTGGCAAGAGTACCCTGCTACGCATCATTGCTGGACTAAGCACTATGAGTTCGGGAAACATAGAATGGAGCGATCGCGCCCACCAAAAGGAGATAGCTTTTGTCTTCCAAGAAGCAGCACTAATGCCTTGGGCAACGGTAATGGGAAATGTTCGTTTGCCTCTTAAATTGGCTGGGGTCTCTAAAAAAGTGGCTGATAATGCTATTAAAGAAGCGCTCCAATTAGTTGGACTGGAAAGTTTTGCCCAATCCTATCCCCGTCAACTCTCCGGTGGCATGAAAATGCGAGTCTCTATTGCCAGAGCTCTTGTTACTTCTCCCAAGGTATTGCTGATGGATGAGCCCTTTGGAGCCTTGGATGATATCACCCGGACTAAGCTGAACCTGGAGTTACTTGATTTGTGGAGTAAGAAACACTGGACTGTGGTTTTTGTGACTCACAAT
Organism: Moorena sp. SIO3I6; assembly: GCF_010672095.1. Classification (NCBI taxonomy): domain Bacteria; kingdom Bacillati; phylum Cyanobacteriota; class Cyanophyceae; order Coleofasciculales; family Coleofasciculaceae; genus Moorena; species Moorena sp. SIO3I6. Next base: position 14,820 of record NZ_JAAHHU010000057.1, read on the forward strand.
ATTTATGAAGCCGTATATCTATCCAATCGGGTGGTAGTAATGGCAGCTCGTCCAGGTCGAGTAGTGGCGGATATAACTATTGATGAACCATCACCACGTAACGAACAGTTTCGTACATCCTTAGTTTATACAAAATATTGTCAGAAGGTGGCTGAGCAGTTGTCAAAAGGGATGAATTATGAGTGATAATTTATAAATTATTATTTAGACATAACTGATAAATTATGATTATCAAAAATATGACTATAAATTTTACAGCTATAATTTTACAGCTATATTAAACGGTATATAATAATTTTATTTATGAAAAAAAATAAAGCATTCGTTCTGGCAAAGCTAAAATTGAAACGTTTGCTATCTATCGATATTATAGCCCCTGTGGCAGTGGGAATCCTGGTGTTGATGGTGTGGGATATCTCTGTTCGAGTGACTAGTACGCCATCCTATATATTACCAGGTCCTTTGCTGATTATCAAGGTATTAATTAGGGACTGGAACAGTTTATTTCAGCCATTGCTGATCACCATAAAAATCACTGTAGCGGCCTTTATAACAGCAGCAGTTTCAGGCTTGCTAATTGCCATGTTAATGGCTCAGAGTAAGTGGATTGAAAAAAGCTTATATCCCTATGCAGTCGTTCTGCAAACAATGCCTATTGCTGCGATCGCGCCTTTAATTATTATTTGGCTGAGGAACAATACCTTTGCTGCTTTGGTAATTTGTGCTTGGATTGTAGCATTCTTCCCGATTATTTCTAATACGACTTTTGGTTTAAATAGTATCGATTCCAACTTAAGTGACCTGTTCCGGCTTTACAAAGCATCTCGCTGGCAGACAATGCTGTATCTGCGATTACCAAGTGCTTTACCCTATTTTTTAGCTGCATTACGTATCAGTGGTGGATTAGCCTTAATCGGAGCAATAGTAGCTGAGTTTGTTGCCGGTACAGGCGGTGCTAATTCAGGAATTGCTTATCAAATGCTAATTGCTGGCTACAATCTCGAAATTCCCCGGATGTTTGCTGCTTTGTTTATGATTAGTAGTCTAGGTATTTTGATTTTTGTACTCTTGACCACCTTATCCAACTTGGTTCTGGGGCAATGGCATGAAAGTTCTATCACCAGAGATAATTGATATGATAATTAATAGTGATAATTAATAGGCAACCAGCTATGAACCTTAATCTTTTCAGTGATTTAATTTCGATAGAGTCAGAAAACTATGCCTGAGAAAAATAAACCCCTAGTCAGCATTATTATTCCAGCATACCAAGCCCAAAATACAATCGCGCAAGCTATCAAAAGCCTTATAGCACAGACCTATTCAAACTGGGAGGTGGCGATCGGTTCGGACGATGGAGTAGACTACTTATCCTTACTATCTCGCCAAGGAATTAACGATCCACGATTGAAACAAGCATTTACAGGAGGGTGTGGCAGTGGAGACGGTCCCGCCCGCAACACGGCGGTAGCAATTTCTACTGGGGAGGTGATTGCCAACCTAGATGCTGATGATGCCTATGAAGCAAACCGTCTAGCAGAAATGGTTCCTCTGGCCATGACCTATGGTGCTGCAATCGACAACACTGGCGTGTACAACACTGACCTAATTATGTACAAGTGTCCCTTCCGCGATCGCACCACGGTTACCTTTGCTACGGCGGACGACATCCTCAAACCTCGTGTGCCTTTTTTCCCAGTTTTCCGCCGGAAATTTTTGGGTCGAGGTTGGACTAAAGTTCCCTTTGCTGCGGACGTTATGTTCAATCTTGAGCTGTTAAGCCGAGTTGGAAAGATAGCAATCCATCCTCAGCCCCTTTACCAATACTACAAGCGTGAGAATTCTATGACGCAATCAGCGACAGCTTTTGAAAGTGCCGAACTAGCCTATCATAAAATTTTGGCACTGCTGGATGCTGGGGAACTTGATCTTACTGAAGATATCCGCAGCGCAGCCATAGAGGAGTTCTCCCAAAATCTACGCCTCAATCGTGTGTTCCGTCAGTATATGCAGTCGGGAAGCTGCCAAAATCTTGAGGAATTTCTCGATATGACTGAGAACGGACATGCTGACTGGCTCAAGTCTGAATTGGAAATGGAACAATTGTAATTTATCAATTCCTAATTCTCAATGCAATGGGAAAGCTTGACAAACCCAGACGCAATCGCGAAAAATATCCTATCTTTTAATATGATTTTATAGTTAAGATGGTTCAGGAATTTTTCCATAACTTTATCAGTAATTGTATCAGTCATTATGGATAAAACGGAACCATCCCTTTTCCCCATCAAGTTCAGGTGCCATCCCCTTAAACATTTCTGCCACCCCAACTCACTGAGAAAGTGACTATGGTGAAAAATACGGTTAAAAATACAGAGGCGATCGCCCCGCCAGCTATTTAAGTAAATATACTAAATATATTGACCACCATCCAGCGTAATCGTGCTACCCGTTAGAAAATCTTGTTCGAGTAAAAACAGGGCGCTGTCCGTTACTACTTTGGTATTTCCAGGGATGTTTAATGGAATAAACTTACGGGCATAATTTTCCATAAAAGCTTGAGGGTCTGGGTCACCTGGAGGTTCGAGAATTTGTCCCAGCGCTAAACCATTTACTGTAATGCGGGGGGCTAATTCCAATGCCATAATTTTTGTCATATCCCACAATCCCCGTTTAGTAATTCGATAGGCAAAATGGTTAGTATCTGGCTTGGCAATACCAGCATCGTTAATATTAATAATTTTGCCATTCCTATTTTGGGGAAGTTGCTTGGCAAACTCTTGACTGAGTTGGAAGGGGGCACGAAGGTTAATGGCAAAAATTTTATCCCACAAAGCGACATCAGTCTGGGCAAATAGATCTTCTTCTGGGAAGATAGAAGCGCTATTAATCAGGATGTCGATTTTTCCAAAGGTTTCAACTGCTTGAGGGATAATAGTGTCTGTGGCCACGGGGTCGGCGAGATTAGCGGAGTAGGTAATAGCTCGCACTCCCAAGGACTCTGCTTCGGCTTTGACTTCAGCAGCTGCATCAGCAGAGCGTCCGTAATGAATAAAGACATCGCACCCAGCTTTAGCAAGAGCGATAACAAGAGCACGCCCTACCCGAATGCCACCCCCAGTTATAAGGGCCACTTTTCCCCTTAAGTCCATTGTGTTACTTAGATGATTTCTATTATCAAACCAGAAAACAAGCTTTCTGACCAAAAACAGGAGACCACAAGCCCCAAGTTTCTAATTTACCTTCCGCACTGTGAAGTGCATAAGGTATATCATGAGTAAGTTAACACAAACAAGGAGGTAAAGCAAGCATGTTGGTACTGGCATACAAGGCTGTAGTCAAAAAAACTCAAGCTAAAGCAATAGATGAAGCTATTCGGACATCTCAATTTGTGCGCAATAAAGTACTTAGATACTGGCTCGACCATCCCGGTGTTCCTAAGAAAAAGCAACACCGCGTACAATACTCGATTAGGTAGTGAATATGGGTTTTCCAAATACCTGAACAGTCATAATACAGCCGAGAAAGATATTAAAGGCTCCCAACGCAAAATTTACAAAAAGAAGAAGGGGTTATCGGGTACGAAAAAAGCTCGTGAAGTTTATGGTCCCAAGCATGATTGAGTAACAATAAAAAGGAATGAACACACCAAGAGACGCTTCCCGTAACGGCGTTGCCAGAAACGTGCTTGAAACTAGAATCCCCAGCCTTCTAGGCATGGGGAGTCTCAAAAACCCCCATACAATAGAACAGGTAATGGGTTAACCCACTTTGGGAAGGGTGAATCTTCTCGTCAATGCAACATAAGTGATAATCAGTCCCATTGAGGCGTGGTCTAAAGCTGCTGTGTCAACCGATGAAGGTCGATGGTCTATAACTCTGGAAAATTGGTAACCACAAAGCTTTCATTGAGCGCGATCGCTCTTGGCAGTAACCTGGGTGACTCTCGTGCCATTCTAGAAGCTGCCCTCAGAAAACTCGACCAAACCCTAGGCGTTACCGTAAAATTCTGTTCTAGTTGGTATAAAACTGCACCAGTTGGACCGCCACAAGCTGATTATATCAATGGTTGTGCCCTTTTGGAAGTGCAACTAAGTCCCCAGAAAATGCTAGAGACTCTGCTAGGAATTGAACAAGAGTTTGGTAGAGTCCGTCAGGAACATTGGGGACCACGAACCCTAGACCTAGATTTACTTTTATTTGATGATTTGATTCTACAGACACCTGAGCTCCAAATCCCTCACCCGCGTATGAGACAGAGAGCTTTTGTGCTAGTGCCCTTGGTAGAAATTGCTCCTGATTGGGTAGAACCAGTCTCGGGACAGAGTATTTTTCAACTGGTTCAAAAGCTAGACTGTTCTGGAGTTGAGTTGTTGTCTGATACTTCGCTAGTAGGTTTTACCAAGTAATTGCCTTTGCAGATAATCCTCAATCAACACGCGAGTATAGGTATTGAGGGGATACTCCATTGCCTTTTGGGGAGTAACCCATACCCATTCCTCAATTTCTTCGTTGGGCGTTATCGTTTCGCTAGCAGAGAATGCATAGTAGTTGACCATAATGAAATGGGCTTCTCGGACAAAGTTAGAGTCTAGCACCGCTTCTTGTAACAACCCAAAGCTCACTTGGGTTAACTCTAGACCAACTTCTTCTCGAAACTCCCTTAGAAGTGCCGATTCTAGGGTTTCGCCCCATTCTACTTTACCTCCCGGTACACCCCATAAACCCTTCCACTTAGTAGTTTTTACAATTAACACTCTTCTACTAGGATTGACAACAAGTGCCCCTACAGTAGTCAAGGGAAACTGCTTCTGCACGGATACTGGTTTGATTGTGGTTTTATTTGGTGTGCTTTTATTTGGCATCGCTTTGCTTAGCTGATCCTTCCCCAGTCTTATGTAACACATCGATAGATTTTAAATTAGTTTCCTATTACCAGAAAACCTGGATTGCTTATGGCTAAAATTGTCTCATACTTTTAACTATTCAACGTGATTTCGATAGAACTCAGGTGTCGGTAGATTTAAGTAACTTCGAGCCAGAAGCCATGATTCATTATCATTGATAAAATCAATTTTTTCGGATAATCTAATAAGCTATTTAACGACGTTAAATTCTGTATTATAACCAATAATTATGAATTCTTATCCTGACTCCTGACTACTGTCTCATGGATTGGAGTCAAAACTTCTGAATTTCTGTCATCGAACTCAGGTTAAGATCATATTCATCACACCAATACCGCCAACTACTAGGGAAATAACAGAAATCCCTGACAACATAAGCGCTTACGGTAGGTGATTAACTGCCGATTGTTAATTTCGGGAGTCACTTCAGTAATAGTCCGGACTTGGTTAGCGATCGCTTTAGCATCTCCCCAAACTAACGTCTTAGTTGACACTCCCCGTCTATGGGCGAGCAGGGAGTGTCAACTAAGACATTAGTTTGTTGGGAGAGGGGTTGCTATGGGACGTCGCTCAATGACCTGGTCGATTAAACCATAGTCCTTAGCCTCAGTCGCTGACATAAAGAAATCCCGCTCGGTATCCTCCTGAATCCTTTCCAGTGGCTGACCGGTATGTTCTGCTAAATACTTGTTTAGCTGCTGCTTGTGGTACAGGATTTCTTTTGCTTGGATTTCTATATCGCTTGCCTGTCCCTGTGCTCCTCCCAGTGGCTGATGAATCATAATCCGGGAGTGAGGCAAGCTCATGCGTTTACCCTTAGCACCAGCACTGAGTAAGAAAGCCCCCATACTAGCTGCTAGTCCAACACAGATAGTGCATACGTCCGGAGCAACTTGATTCATCGTATCGAAAATGCCCATGCCCGCAGTCACTGAACCGCCAGGAGAGTTGATGTACAGGTAAATATCTTTTTCCTGGTCATCGGCTTCTAGAAAGAGTAATTGGGCAACCACTAAGTTAGCTAAGTCAGAATCAACCTGTTGTCCGAGGAATACAATGCGCTCTCGCAACAAACGAGAGTAAATGTCAAAGGCACGTTCGCCACGACCGGATTGCTCGATAACTGTAGGAATCATAAAAAATAAGCGTGAAATTTGCAAACCCCGTGTATGGGCGACTGGGGAGGAAAAACAAAGGAAAAGGGCGGTTAAAACCGTCTTGGAGCTAATGTGGGGAGAACAGATGCAGTTCATACCCGTTCCTGTTAACAGCCTTCATAGCCTATCGAAGCAGAACCTCATGTTTGCCTCGCGGCTTGTTATCGGTAGGTACTATCCTGTCAGAATGTAGAATGGCACTGTCTTACCCCTTGTAGGACTGTTTAAGGATCTGGTTAATCAGCTTCGGACTGTCATTCCATCCTAAGGTAGGAACTTTCACCCTTGCAGATAACCTAGACTTCCCATAACCTACAGCAGGTCTTAGGCTGGTCAGCTATCTTCCATGACTAGGCTAGGGAGTCCTGTCTAGGCAAGAGTGGGGTACTGACCCAAGGTGGCTGCTAGATTGGTTTTTCTTTACATTGTAGCGACTAGCAAACTGTTGCTTTGGTTCTAATCTCGGCTACCCCTAATCTATTAAATTACACAGAATGATTTAGAATCAACCCTTTGCACTGTGCCAGTCACTGAGGCGGAACATATAACTTGGCACTTATATGGTTGCTTAAATAAACTGGTAGAGTTAATTCCCTTCACGGGTGTATCAATTTTTAGAAAGTTCGTATCTCAGTCAAGTAGCATCGTTTCCGATTGTTTCACCAAGACTAAATATTAGGAATGAGGAGTGTGGCTCGTGTTTAAGAAAGTTTTTCAGGCGCTTACTATCACAATATTGCTTAACTTACTAGTCTATCTTAGTCCACCAGATCCTCAACAGTCTGATGGTTTACCACAGTTACAGGAAACCCCAAAAGTTTTATCAACTTTACTATAGCACCACCAGACATGATTGATTAGTCATTAGTCATTAAACTTTCGAGGTCTTAATTAGTTCCATCTATAGATGGAACTAAGAAACTTGTAGACTAATGACTCAATCATCCAAGGGCAATCGGAGTCATGGATTAAGTTAATCCCCAGGAAAACCCAATCTAAGTGACATACTCCTACACTAACTCTGCTCTTACAGAGCCGCTCCGCGAACGAGTGAGCGTGTAGGCTTCTTGCCAACTCCACCCAACGGTATCGGCTTTCGCCGACGCTGCGCGAACGGATACGTAGGCTTGCTTTATTAACGACACGGTCAGAAGTTACCGCTTAAAGAGGGTCGCCTTTATGGTTAGTCGGCTATGCATAAAAGAGGTGCGACCCGTGGCGAATTTAATTCGCCAACGGAAAGCGCACCTTTGGTTAAAACTTTATGATTAAGGCGACCCTGTCTTGATGCAGTCGCTCATGGGGGAAACCCCCTTTGGCCGACTGCATCGCTCTGATCAGGTTTCGTCTCCGGGATGCCCCTCCGCGCCGGAACAATACAATAAGTTCTATTTTTAAGGAACGTAGGTGTCTGACTTGCCCAGCATTTAAGGCCTTTGGCCACGCTTCGCGAACGGCTTTGTTTATCAGTAAATATATTATAGCAATTTTATAATACCCTGTGCAAAAGAAGCCCCACACCTAATGCTATGCATTAGGTGTGGGGCTTCTTTTGCCGGACAGCTAAAAATATGCACGAAACTGTATTTTACTGGTGTTCGGTATCCGTGGCAGATCCATGCGTTTTAGCGGTGCGACCCGTGGCGAATTTAATTCTTAATAGGTCAAGCGCACCGGCGAGGTTTTTCGCGCTTCGTGTACTAGCATGCGCATTACGCTCGTTATTAAATAGGGCAGTACCGACGAATCCTGCCTGTGCGCTTTCTACACACTTAAACATATTATACACTAAAAGTCCCCCGCTTATGGGCGTTAGCGTAGCGTGGCCAAACGCGCCCCGCGTGGCCTTTTGGCCAAGGCCAGGCTTGAAACCCAAAATTTTGGTCAAATTCCACACCCACCCATTGCTGAGCCATGAAATTTAGTCTTTTAATAGAACACCTGGGTAATACAGCGTCTTTGTGCCATAGCCTGAATAGCGATACAGAGCTTAACCCTGAAATTACCGGAGTTGCTCCCATCGATAAAGCCACCCCAGGCACTCTCAGTTATATTGAGGGACCCAAGTTTGCCCACATGGTAGAAAAAACCCAGGCGAGTGCCTTAATTTTGTCTCTGGATGAAGCATTACAGGCAAAAGCGACAGAAAGAGGTATTGCTTGGGTAGGGACATCTGAACCGAGATTGCTATTTGCTCATGCGATCGCATGTTTCTATCAACCTTTTCAACCAGAACCAGTCATCCACCCCAGTGCAGTGATTGACCCAGATGCTCAGTTAGGAAATGATGTCTATATTGGACCCAACGTCGTAATTTTAGCAGGGGTAAAGATTGGCAATCAGGTTTGTATCCATCCTAATGTAGTAATATATCCTGAAGTAGACATAGGCGATCGCACTGTCTTACATGCCAACTGCACTATTCATGAACGGAGCCACATTGGTAACGATTGTGTGATTCATAGTGGTGCAGTCATTGGTGCTGAAGGGTTTGGCTTTGTTCCAACCCCCCAAGGGTGGTATAAAATGCAACAGTCTGGCTACACGGTCTTAGAAGATGGGGTGGAAGTTGGCTGTAACAGCACTATTGACCGTCCAGCGGTTGGGGAAACCCGCATTGGACGCAACACTAAATTAGATAATTTGGTACATATTGGTCACGGCTCCGAGGTGGGACAAAACTGTGCCTTGGCAGCCCAAGTCGGATTATCTGGAGGAGTGAAAGTGGGTAATCAAGTGCTGCTGGCGGGTCAGGTAGGAATTGCGAATCAAGTGAATGTTGGGGATGGAGCAATTGTGACCGCTAAATCTGGAATCCACAAAGATGTAGAACCCGGAAGTGTAGTGTCTGGCTATCCTGCTATTTCCAACAAACTCTGGCTAAAAATATCTGCCATCTACAATCGGCTTCCAGAAATGTATAAAATCTTGAAGCAACTTGAGCGAAACTTTAACTATAAAAAATAAATAGGAAAACTTTAAAAAAGCTGAACAATCTTTGCTGTTCCTTTTGCTCTGATTTTGGAACAGTAAGGAATTAACCTGAATTGAACAGATTCCTTGACAAAATATTGACATTGGAAGCTTAGTGACAAATCAAAACTATAATTTTAATTTTTCAAGGTTATAGTTAATCGTTTCTTCTCGGAAACTTAATGAATAAATATCCAAATATAAATATCTTGTAAAGATTACCTAGATACATTGACTTTTAAGGAAACAACCGTGTAAAAATTTACACAATACGTTCATTAGTCATTAGACGATCATCAAACTGATCAGATTAATCAGGGTGTTCATACGGTTGGTGCTCATGTCAAAAGTTAAGATTGCCTCTGATTTTTCTGGAATCATCGTCGTTTCAACCTTTAGCGTTCTAGAAAAATTAATTTTATGTCCACGTCTCAAATGCCAAAACAGTCCACTTTAAGAAAAGACATCAACTATCTGGTTGACTCGTCTAGTTTTTCTAGTGCTGAGCAACCAGTTAAACTAGTTAATGGTGGCTTTGAAGAAGGACTTAAAGGCTGGCAAAAGTTAGGACCAGGTGGGATCAAAAGAGCTAGTTTTGGCATTACTCCAACAGAGGGAGAAAAGCAGCTTTTACTAAGAACTAGCAATAAGGAAGTCACCAGAACAGGCCAGCCAAAAGCCCCATCAGCCTCTAAACTAGAGGAGTTTTTATACCTGTCCACAGGAACTCTCGATTGTATTGCCCAGAAAATTTTAGACACCGTTGGCATATGTGGTACTTCTAGCAAGGTAGTCAGAGGTGCTGCTATCCAACAAATGATTACCCCTGGTGTTGGTGATAGCTTAACCTTTGATTGGAATTTTTTCACCAATGAAGACGTGGGAGATGAGGCTATTGTTGCCGACTTCGCTTTCTTCTGCCTTAGTTCTCCCAAGTCCCAAATTGTCTATGAACTAGCTAACCCAATCCTAGGGGTCTTTAGTCAAGCACCGAACAACTTTTACAACCAAACCGGATTTAAAGCATTTACTCATACCTTCACTACTGCTGGAACCTACAGCCTAGGCTTTGGTGTTGTGAATGAATTGAGTAATCAAACTCAGTCTGGACTCATCATTGACAATGTTCAGCTAACCAGCCCTACTGTTGATGATCCGGCTTCAGTACTCAGCCTACTTTCAGTAGCCTCCTTCAAGGATGCTTAAATAGGACTTAGGCACTCAAGCTATATGTACAGCTATATCTAGAAATGAGTTGATTTGGTTAAACTCTATCTATATAAATTAGACCAGAGATATTACACCAGAGATTAGACCTCCTCAGGGCATAAATCTTGTTAAAGCTTAATCGTACGTGGGAAATCAACTCAGAAAGAAGTAGACATTAACTCATCCAGACGAGCCAGTACTTCCTGGCTATGAATTGCTGGTATCACACCAAGGAATATTTCCCGTAGAATGCCTTCTGGATCAATGATATAGGTATGGCGTAGGGACATAATACCTAACCAAGAACCATAAGCCTTGCTGACAGAGCCATCGGTGTCAGCTAAAAGTGGGAAATGTAAACCCTCTGAGTCACAAAACTCCGCGTGAGAATCGACATCATCCACGCTCACCCCTAGGATCTGCGCATTTCTCTCCATATATTTGGGCAAATCTTGCTGAAATCTGTTAGCTTCCAAGGTGCAACCACTAGTAAAGTCTTTGGGGTAGAAATAGAGTACGACCCATTTACCCTGATAATCGGACAGGGACACCTTACCCTTACCAGTATTGGTTGGTAAGGTGAACTCGGGTGCGGGTTTATTGAGAGGAGGTTGTTTGCCACCGAGAGCATGGGCAGGGTTGGGAAAATTTATCCAAGCTAGCAAAACGATAAAGCTAGCCAACAGACTGCTGAGAAATGCGCGACGAGAGATCATGATGAAAACAGGAAATTATGCTTCACATAAGTTTACATTATTGATGAACTAAGACTTTATAAACAATTCATCTCGGTTGGCTATGCAGATAATTGACATTTAGCCAATAATTTGTTACATTTTTTAATATAAACGGGCTACACAGAGTAAATTAGCGGAGCAAAGAACCATGTCCAATCAAGAGTCTAACGAAGCCAAGTTCGGTTTCACCCCTAAAGCAGAAAACTTAAATGGTCGTCTAGCTATGATCGGCTTCATCGCTGCTTTAGTCACAGAATATATTACTGGTCAAGGTGTACTACACTTCTTGGGCTTAATGTAGTTCCCAATAGTTAGTTAAATTTGTCAATCTCAATAAATAGCTGGAGTTCTAGTGTTGAACTCCAGCTTTCTTATGTGTTTTTAGCTGATTCCATAGTTTTTCCTACGGAGTGTCAGCTAAAATATGAAAACGGTGCGACCCCGTAATTTAATTCTTCAAAGGTCAAGCGCACCGGAACTAATTTCTGGATAGGAATTGGGGTAAGGAATGTGATATAATGTCTGTTTGAATACTTATGATGTTTGGTTGATAGCCAATTGAAAATTGAAAATTAAAAATTGTTAGGAGTCAATTGACAATTAACATGCATGGCACCAACCGTATTATATGTGATTAACCAGACTTCATATGAATCCCTATTCCCCACCCACTAGATGCAACGATAACAGAAAACCCTGATTGCTATCAAGCAGCAGGGTTTTCTATCGGATATATTCCTTGAGAATGCTATTGCGATTTGGATGGCGTAGTTTGCGAAGAGCTTTGGCTTCAATTTGCCGAATCCGTTCCCGCGTCACGTTGAAGATTTGGCCGATTTCTTCCAAAGTCTTCATCCGTCCATCATCTAATCCATAGCGTAGACGCAGTACGTCACGTTCCCGGGGACTCAGGGTATCAAGGACACTTTCTAGGTCTTCCCGGAGTAGATTTTTGGAAACCTGATCTTCTGGGGTTTCACCATCGGCTTCAATAAAGTCTCCCAAGCGGGAGTCTTCTTCTTTACCAATAGGTGTTTCTAAGGAGATGGGAAGTTGGGCTGATTTGGCAATGAATCGCAACTTCTCGATGGTCATTTCCATCCGATCTGCAATTTCCTCTTCTGTGGGCTTGCGACCCATTTCTTGAGAAAGGAGTTTAGTAGTTTTCTTGATCCGCGAGATGGTTTCATAAAGGTGAACGGGTAAGCGGATAGTCCGGGACTGGTCAGCAATGGCACGAGTAATAGCTTGACGAATCCACCAGGTAGCATAGGTGGAAAACTTGTAGCCTTTTTCGTGGTCAAATTTTTCCGCAGCCCGGATTAAACCTAGAGAACCTTCTTGAATCAAGTCTTGGAATGAGAGTCCTCGATTCATATATTTTTTGGCGATGGAAACCACCAAACGGAGGTTAGACTGCACCATTTTTTCCTTAGCCCGCCGACCGACGTGTAAGCGGTAACGGAAAGCTGGCAGCTCCATATCGACCTCTGTTGCCCATTCCCGATCTCCAGGTTCCCGCTCTAACTGTTCAGACAAGCGCTCCCGCACTCGTTCTAATTCCAACAAATCAGCAATTTTACGGGCTAATTCAATTTCTTCATCAGCTCTGAGTAGACGAATCCTGCCAATTTCCTGCAAATAGAGGCGAATTGAATCTTCTGTATAGTGCTTCTTTTTGCTTTGGGTTCGGCGACGGTTAGATCGCCCCTTACCAGGCTTAGTATTTTCCTCATCCGGTTGAGCGTCCACCAAATCATCTCGGTTCACGTCATCCTCAATCAAGACTTCTAAATCGCTCTGAGGTTGAGCGATTGTTGCGAGTAATTCATTTGCCTGGGTCATGTTTTTTCCTCATGCTCCTTCAGTTTCAGACCAGTAGATGATGTCCGTTGATCTACTTAAGATAGCTTAGTCAGTGAGAACCTTGTTTGTTGCACCCTATGGTGGGTCAATCGCTTCAGCGGTAGGAATTAGATCGACTCTATTTCCTTGGACTTAACTTGCAGTGAATCTACTATCCATTTAAGTGTTAATACTGAATTTTGGGAAGACTTTTTGATTGTAGCCTTATTTACAAAATTTTGCTCTAGTGTTTATCTGAAAAATTTAGCTTATTTATCTAGTCAAAAGCTTTGAGAAAGTGTAGCAATCATTACCCACTTTCCCTTATGCCTATAATATAGTCACTATTTTAGTACTAATGTTCTATAAAACCCAACAGTTGGACTTCACTAGGTTAATTAACTTGTCCTGTATGATAACCATTGACAAGCTCTGGCTCTAGGTAATGATTATTTTGCATTACTCTTGTAACACATAACCCTAGCCAATGTAGTAACACGCTAAGTGAAAGTACTGCCAAGTAAGTTTATTTAACCAGCTCCTAATTCGGTATTCCTCCGTAAGGGAATGGTGAACCAGGGCATCGGAAATACTCCAGAGAAAGACGATAGGAACATTGCGTAGGGGAAGCAAGTCTCCTAGTCCGATGGAGCTTTCGGTTGATCATTATTTTAATTTCTAATTTTAATTTTTACAGTTTGCTCATTGTTTTTAAAATTGATCAGATTAGCTGACCACTACATATAGCGTTAAACTGGATAGTCTACTCTATATGAAGTATATAGAGGAGGTAATTGGATCAAGTAGTTCACTTCACTACAGGAGTAATGAGATGGAAAACCGGTTGCGTCTAGCAAAGCAGTTGTTATAGGAGTTTACGGTGCAGTGAGTGAGAACACCGTAAGTCAATTAACAAAACTACTAATTTTCCTGCCATAGCTGGTCAATGCTAACAAATTTGTAACCTTGGTTCAATAGCTGAGGAATTAACTCAGCCGTAGTTTCAACCACATCTTGTCCTCCATAATAACCATCATGTAGGACGATCAGGGAACCGTTTTGAACCTGCTTTAGGACTCTCTCCACGATTATACTGACACCAGGACGTTTCCAGTCTTCTGGAACAACACTCCACATTACTGATCTATAGTTCCACTGGTGCAGTATATTCAAGGTTCGGGGCGTAAATAATCCGTTAGGGGGACGAACGTCTTGTACCTTGTCTGGGTGAATCTGACAAGCTTTAGCGATCGCGTCTTGGGTAAGGAGCAAACTCTGCTGAAGGGCATCCCGTTTTAAAAAGGGAAAAGACTGATGGTAATATCCATGAAGTCCTAACCAGTGACCTTGTTGGTAAACTTCTCTGGCGACACTGGGGGCTTGGTTTACGCAAACACCCAACCAGAAAAAACTGGCTCTGACTTGGTAGCGGTCTAAGACTTGCAGTAACTTGGGAGTGTAGTGTGGATGGGGTCCATCATCGAAGGTCAGTGCGATCGCAGGTGAATCCCTTGCTCCTGACCACAGGCAATTGGGAAAGGCAGGTTTGATAATTTGGTACAGAATAGGGTAGAGGGGAGCAAATTGCATTTAGTCGTAAGTTTGGATGGGGTGGAGTGAATTTGACTAGTTTCCATGTCCTACTTGATCGCATTTTGCGGCGTCGCCAGATTATCTTGATGTTGATCGGCTTTTGTGTAGCAGTAGTGCTTAGCAGTTGTAACACTGTGATTATTACTGAGTATGAAGCTACAGCACTGACCACCTTAACCTGGCGAGTTGAGTATTCTATTAATTCAACAACTGATAGAGATCCCGATGTTGAGGAGTTTGCTTCCAAGTCCGTAGTCAACCGCAATGGTGAGAAACCAGAAGGTGCTGTAACAGGACCTGATGACAAGGGCTTATGGTGGCCAGTTGTCCCACCAAAACCAACCATTGATGAAGTAGAACAGCGTCAGCCACTTCATCATAAGCCTAGCAAGCCAGAGCTGTTGCGTACAGTTAAATACAATATCACCTATAAAGAGGGGGCACAGACAGTTACACTACCTACTAACTATGACGTTTACCGGCAAGTTGCTAGAGCCTATCCTTACCGGAAACCTCTAAGGCTTACCCTGGGAATCAATGATGCTTCGGTGGAAAAAGCTGATACTAAATGAACTCAAGACCTCCCTTGCGGGTGCGAAGCGTGTGGGGTCTATGGTATAAATTCTTAGTTCAATTGACCCCATCACTCGTGATTATTCTACTCTGACATTAATCACACTGGCGTTGAAGTTATAATCTCTACCTTCTAACTCTACCGGGGTACCAATTTTAATCTTGCTATTGCCCAACACTACTCCATCTTTGGTGATTGTTGCTTTACCACCTAAGGTCAGTAACATATTAATCCCATAAAAGCTAGGTCTGGGATCTGGTAGTTCTTTGATAGAGCCATCTGGTTGTGGCACCAGGACACTTCTACGCAGAATTTTGACAGATTTGACGTCAACCTGACCATAGGGTTGCTTACGAATCACAATATTAGTCTTCTTGGTCTCCTCCAACTGATTGACCAACACATCTGGTTCAAGCAAGCTTAACCCCCGGACAATGATATCTACTTCTACTGGTTTGGTGCTATTGAGTTGGGCAACGGAACCAGACTCACCAGGAAAGAAGAAAATTCCTACAACTACCAACAAAATCACCAAGGCAGCACCGAAGTCGATAATGCTCACCTTGCCAAACAAACGTCCTTTAGAATCTACAATAGCCATAAACTTGCTTAGGTGTTTTTGCGAAAATTGTATAGTGTTAAAGATAACTCCTTAAGGTTCGCTGGCTCTAGGTTGAATGGCTAAGGGGTTTCTAACCTAGTTATCAAGGGCTATTCTTAAAGCAAATCGGCTGTTAACTGCTTTTGATGTACCTAATACCTCATAACTAATACCTATAATACGAGTTATCCATAACTGGTGAGTGAGAATAACAAACACCAGGTTCGTCTGTGGAACATATTACCCTATTTGGGGTTCAACCATAACGAGGAATTTTACTGGTTAGTAATTATGGCAGACAACTCCTAGTAGAGAGTTGACTTATGATGCTAAAGACAAGGCTTGTCTACAGCAAGTCATGGCTGCAAACCCTTTTTAGCAACAAATAGCTAAAATAATCTCTTTTGGATTTAATAATTCATAATTTTGCTATGTTAAGCAATATATTATCGATTTACTCCCGTTATCGACGTCGTTTGTTGTATCCGTTAATCAGCATGCTTCTATCCCTGAGTCTGGTGGTGGGAACAGCTCAGGTTGCCCAAGGGGTTCCCTGGTTAGAGCTGCTATTGCGTGGTATTCAGATTATCCAGTTATCTAATATGTCTGATCAACAGGAAGTCCAAATTGGTCAGCAAATTAATCAGCAACTTGTTAGCAAGCAATTTAAGCTCTATCGCAATCGGGAAATTAATCGCTATGTTGATCAAATTGGTCAGCGACTAGCTAAAAGCAGCGAACGCCCAAATATTAACTATACATTCCAGGTGGTCGATGATGCTAATATTAATGCTTTTGCTACTATGGGAGGATTTGTTTATATTAACACGGGTTTAATCGCAGCAGCAGACAATGAAGCTCAACTGGCAAGTGTGATAGCTCATGAGATTGGTCATATTGTAGCTCGTCATAGTATCCAGCAAATTAGGCAAGCCGCGATCGCTAGAGGTTTAGCAGAAGCGGCTGGAGTTGATAGCAGCACGATGGTTAATCTGGGCGTGGAATTCGCACTACGTCGTCCCAACAGTCGTCAGCATGAATTTGAAGCTGATGAACTAGGTATCAAGAACTTAAAACAAGCAGGCTATGCTCCGATAGGATCAGTAGACTTTATGAAAAAACTCCTCAAGCAAAGAGGCTCTATTCCAGGGTTTTTGAGTACTCATCCGTCAACAGCAGACCGAATTGATTCCTTGGAGCAGTCTATCGATTCAAATAGTGCTTATGTTGGTGATGGATTAAACAATCGGGCTTACAAAAACAAAACTCGTGTAGTCCGCAACCAGAAAAAAGCTGCCCTCAAAAGGACAACAGGTCGTCGAGGGCGAGTGCTCAGATAAGCACAGCTAGCTCAAGAGCAGAAAGCTTGATCAATAGTCTTTTTGTTAACCTATATCACCTTCACGAGGTACTCAATACTTGACGTCGGCATATTTTACTAGGTTCTATCTTGGTCACGGCTTCTTCCAAGGGGAATTGGCGAACATCACCCCGAAAGACGTTAACTTGATAAACAAGATTATTGGTAATGTCTAGACCTGTCATCCAACCACTTTTCGGATGATAAGCACCAGTGTCTATATCTAGCCAACCACAACCTTGGGCTATGGTACCGGGAGCCACTCCTGGTAAGGTGAAAGTCATGGTGTGACCCGTGATGATCAGCTTGTCGAGAAAGTAAGGTTCACGCATACTGTGAAATTCATCCCGAATCCAACAAAATTGCTCAACGGTTTGCTCCTCAATGGTCATGCGAGGATTAACCCCGGCATGAACTAGCCAGGTATCTCCTAAATCAATGTAGGTTGGCAGTGTTTTGATCCAATCTAGGTGATCTTGGCAGACTTTTCCACCATAGCTGTTGATAGTACTTTCACCACCACTATAGAGCCAGGCTTGTCGTGTTGAGTTAGGTACTAAATTGTTACCGATAATTTCTAGTAACATCAGCTCATGATTACCTAATAAACAGGGGTGAGCGTTTTGCTTGACAAATTCGACAACCTGAGAACTCATTGGTCCTCGATCAATCAAGTCTCCAAGAAAATAAACGGTGTCGTCACTAGTGGGTGCGATCGCATCCAATAAGGCCATAAGAGAATTATAGTGACCATGAACGTCACCGATAACAATACGACGGTGTGTCATTACTTTACTTATCCAAATCTAATTTCGTTAAATATCAGGTAGACCCCTTCATATAAAATTTAAGGTTAATGGCTTTAGGCATCAGAGTTCTAGGTTAAATGGCTAAGCGGTTGCGGTTTATGACCAGCCTATGAAGCACACCTCCTCAAGCACAGAGGCTATCAACTGCTTTTGTTGTACCTAATACCTAATACCATTAGCCTCATACCTATTTATAGATATATGCACCAATTCTTTCAGAGTGGTCTTCCTTTTAAGGTATTTGCTATTCCTGAATAGAGTCGTTAAGTGTAATAGTTTGAGGAATAGGCTCAAGTAGCTAGTTTAACTTGTCTTATAAGTGTCTATGCGTAGTGTCTATGTAAATTTATCATGAACTACCCGGATTGGCTACGGGTAAGTCGGGGTTTGAGACCCAACTTGTTGCTACAAAAGCGGGTATTGAACCAATTTTTTGACGAGATTACACCTGCACCTTAACAAGACGGGGATTGACACGATTCAGTTAAAATTAATAGTATCGTCTACCGATACCAAAGCCTGTCTGCAATGAACAAGCCAACTACTTTGATTTGAACAAAAACTGTGTCTTCTTCTGGTCTGCCTTTGATTAATACCCTCAAACACCCTACTAGCCAGGCTTGGATCGAGCAAGCCCTTGGGCACCTTGATGTTATTTTACTCGACCATTCCCATTGTGAACGTAAAGCAGCTGGAGTAGCACTGAATTTAATGTTTCGCTACCCATCCTACAGTAAACTTGTGCGTCAGCTGACGGTCATTGCCCGTGAGGAACTAGAACATTTCGAGCAAGTTAACCAGTGGCTAGAAAGACGTAGCATTCCCTTAGGTCCCCTTTCTTCACCACCCTATGGAGCTGGATTGAAAGCTCAGATTCGCCGACACGAACCAGAACGGTTGTTGGATTCTTTACTAGTTGCTGGACTGATCGAGGCTCGTTCTCACGAACGTTTGGGATTACTAGCAACTCACTGTTGTGATCCATCCTTAGCAAAATTTTATCATAGCTTGATGGCATCTGAGGCTCGTCACTATGGTGTTTACTGGGTACTGGCTGATACCTATTTTGAGCGAGTAATGGTAGCTCAGCGGTTGGATGAGTTAGCAGTTAAAGAAAGTGAGTTGCTGGTTACCCTTTACCCAGAACCAAGAATTCATAGTTAGCAGCCAATATCCTCAAAGAAGCAGTCACACTATACCACAGCAACAGCTATCAAGCAGAAACTGGTGTGGAAACCAATTGGTGCGTTCGCGTAGCGGCGACCTAGGAGCATCGCGTTTAAGTTAAGTCATTGGTTTGCGTTTGATCAAAAATGCTCTCAAGCCAGCTGCCTGAGCACCTTGATAGTCTTCTTTAAAACTATCACCAATATGAAAAGCCTCCTGAGCACTACAGTGATGTTTTTGTAAAGCAGCAGCAAAAATCTGTGGATCAGGCTTGGCAAAGCCAGTTTGGGTAGAAATTGTGATGGAGGAGAAAAATTCTTCTAATTTTAGAGCTTTTAAGACAAGATGGAGACGGGAATCAAAATTTGATACGACACCCAACTCAATACCAATATGCTGCCATGCTTTCAGAGCTGGGATAACATCCGGATAAATTAACCAAGGTTGACCAGTGGCAAAGTGGGCATAGAGTTCGTCAAAAAAATCAATGAAATCGGTGAACTGGTCAAGTACACCAACTTGTTCAAAGGTGCGGGAGGCAATCACCCACCACCATTCAAATTCTCGCTGGGGAATTTCTTCAGGATCTGTTTCTGGAAAAACCGCTGGTTCTGCTGAGGCGAAGGCTTTGACAAAGGCTTTGTCCAAAGCTGAAGCAGGTACTGTAACCCCAAATTGATTAGCGATCGCACTATAAACTTCCCCTACACTCCCTTGAACACCAAATAGTGTACCGACAGCATCTAGAAAAATTACTCGCGGTTTTTCCAT
Source organism: Moorena sp. SIO3I6 (assembly GCF_010672095.1). Taxonomy (NCBI): domain Bacteria; kingdom Bacillati; phylum Cyanobacteriota; class Cyanophyceae; order Coleofasciculales; family Coleofasciculaceae; genus Moorena; species Moorena sp. SIO3I6. The sequence continues at coordinate 34,523 of NZ_JAAHHU010000057.1, forward strand.
GGTTAATGGTTAATTGTTAATGGTTAATTGTTCATTTAATTTCAATTTTCCATTTTCCTGTATGTATGCCGATACTTTTTAGCTACCAAAACCTACCAAAGGCAAATTCTGGCTCGCCAATGCAAGATGCAATAGCATCCAGGGGGTATCTCCGCGCTTCTCTGACGGAATATCCCGCGAGCGCCATAAAAATGTCAAAAAAGTCTAACACCGGGATCTAAGTGCAACTACTAAACCCTTGGTTTTCGGCTTTAATTTAAGTTACATAATAATCCCTGTCGGTGTTACCCTAATTTAAGTTTAACAAATAATAAGAGTTTTTGGTAGACTCTGCGACATTTTCTTGTGCTGTTTACTAACCTTTATGTTCCAGACAGCAGATCAGTTAATGGTCGAGTAATCCAGTTCATGCCAACTTTCAGTTGGTGCTCTATAGTTGGCATCCGATAAAGATAGGCAAGTCGCCGCACTATGTGGGCTAAAGGACCATCCAGCTTGACACCTAAACCAGTAAGAGTTGCATTGTCTTTCCCCAAAGTCATCATCTCTCCCAACTGCTGGTAACGGAAGGGGAGCAGGGGACGCCCAGTTAAAGAAGCCCAGACATTCCAACCCACATAATCAGCTTGCTGAAAAGCGGATTGAGCTGTATTGGGAACTGGTTGATTATCAGCATCTCGGCAATCGGCTAGATCACCTAGGGCAAAAATTTCGGGATGGTCAACCGCTTGTAACCTTTGGCTGGTGATCAGCTGACCACGGTGGTTTTGTTTGAGCGGAAGCGATCGCACAACTGGTGTGACTCTTGTGCCTACTGTCCACAGCACCAAATCTACGGGGATAGTATCAACCTGTCCTTTATACAACAGAGAAATGGTGTCAGCTCCAATGGACTCAACACTGGTTTCCAAATCAATCCAGACCTTCTGTTCATTCAAAGCTTTGCGTGCTGCCTCTCGGTTAAAGTCGGTCGATGTTCTTAGAATCACATCACCGAGTTCAATCAACCGCAACCTTCCGCGCTCTCCCAACCGTTCGGCTAGATGGCAAGCTAGTTCCACACCAGAGTAACCTGCACCAACTATAGCGATCCGGATTTTATCTGTATCGGATTCTTCCAAAATCCGTAAGCGTTCTTCCAGGTGATAGGCATCAGTAATAGTTCGGAACGGGATACCATACTCAGCCACCCCAGGCACCTGCTCTAGAGGGGTTTCTCCACCTAGGGCTAACACCAGGCGATCATACTGAAATTCCGATCCAGTCTCTAACTGTACCTGCTGGTGTTCTACATCAATGCCTGATACCGCTGCCTGAGTAAACCGTACACCTGTGTTTGCTAACAATTCTTCATAGGGTGGAGCAATTTCCCAGGTTTGTAGTTCGCTGGTGATCAGTTCATACAACAGCGGTGAAAATAAGAACCGATCATTTTGATCAACCAAGACAATTTCTGGTTGTTGGGGCTTTTCCCAAGGCAGCTGGCTTAAGCGTAGGGCTGTATAGAGACCCCCAAAGCCTCCACCGAGAATGCAGATTCGGGCTGGTTGTTTAGTCATGGTTGATTGAATCGGGGATGTCCTATTAGGGGAACTTCTTTTAGGATAGCAAGGCTATTACAACAGGGTAGCTGGGTTTCGCCTCCCCCACAGTTAATACCAATTCTTCAAAGTAGGACTACAGATGCAGATGGGGAGATCGCGAGTGTCGGTAGTGTCGAGAGTGTTGGGAGTGTCGGGAGATGGCCAAATTAAATTGATCTATAGCCCTAATCCGCCAGAATTGGGATATAAGCGTGAAAATGATTTCAATTTTTATTTTCTAGTTTCTATTTTTTTACTCTTTTATCCTGATCAACCACGCTCCACCTTGAATATGGATTGATGTAACTGTTGCTTTAGACAACAGCTAGAAGCATTGTTTTGACCGAAGCCAAATGAAAAGTTTTCAACACTATCTAGCTCCTGTTTCGATTGCAGCAATTGTCGTTGGTTTCAGTAGCTATGGTTTGGTGAGTGATAACAATCCTGGTTCCCAGAAAACTCTTGTAGGGAATCCATCTCCTGAACCAGCCACCGAGGCTAGCTCTACCACTGGTGTAGCAACCTCTAATACTACTCTACCTAAGATTACTGTACCTACGGAAGAAACTCAACCAGGAACCAAGGTTGGTAAGGTCGCGCTTAAGGCTACAGTCAGCCAAGGTAATAATAATAGCAATCGAGCTAACCCAGTAATTCTTAATGTCTATCGGGCTGACAGTCAGTGTCAGTCTCTGGTGTCTGAACAGGTAGCTGTACCAGTAGGAAATCCAGTTAATACAGTTATAGGAAAAGTTTTAGAGACTGGTAACTCCAGTGACTTTAATGTATCGGGATACCGCGTGAAGGTCAATGCCAATACTGGTGTAGCTACCGTCGATTTGCGCCTATCACCAGATTCCCAGCGGCAGTTTATCTCCCTCTCCACTTGTGAGCAATTTGCCCTTTTCGGTAGTTTGCGTAAAACTCTTACCGCTAACTCTGAGTTAAATATTAAAGATGTTCGATTCACAGAGCAAGGAGAAGATATCTATCTTTGAAGTGTTCGATAAAACTTACAAAACACATCAGTTTGTAACCATTTCAGAGGCAAACCCCATCTAAATTACAAAACCCTGATCCAGTAAGGATTTCATCAATTGATTAAAAACCAGACTCGATTGCTGAAATCCTCACCCCGCCAGCATGTACAAAAATAAGATGCGATAGCCGCAGCCCTGTCGGCTCATCCCACGCCGACGCTACTGATTTCGGACGTGGGATGAATTGCGGCGGAAGCTAACGATTGACACTCCCATAACTAAATCAAAGATTATAGTGAGGGATTCTTAAGAGTTTTTACACCCTTAACGGCTGAGCCAAACAGCCTAATGACCCTCCAATAAAGTTATTGGGCTTACTTTTAGATTCTTGGCTTATGCTTCTAGCAGAGGCTTTTCAGCTTGCGCACAAACCGCTACTCTTTTCGACCTAGGAGACGCTACGCGAACGAGCGCATTAATTTTTCTATTCTAGCTCAAATTATCAAGGAAACGCAATAGTTCTAGCGGGACTTAAACAAGTTTCAAGCCCAAATCAAGCCAAACCTGGCTTTATGAGCGGCGAATACGTCCGTGTTTTGGTTTAGCCAAGCAGCAAAACGATAAGATATCCCTGTACGAAACGCTTCTAAAGCTTCAGTAAAAGTCTCCAAACGTTGATTCGCCCATCTTCGTCTCAATCCACCTGTTAAGCAGGGTAATCGCATTTTGTTTGGTATAAATTGTACTTGACAAAAAGCGGGATATGTATATTAAGGGGTTTTGCCGTTCCATGTGTCTCACAGACACCCCAGCGGTTAACCTAAGGATCAGCAACAATTTTGATTTCCCGGTAAGGTTCCATGACAAAAGGTTTTAACCAGCCCGTTCTTAAACCTCAGCAGGAGCGCGAGGCTCAGATCCTCAAAAAGAGTGTGCTCAATCATTTTCAGGATCTCGAGGATCCCCGGGTAGGCCGCAGAAGCGACCACAATCTGGTGGCAATTGTCACCATTGCAATTTTGGCTGTGATTGCGGGAGCCGATGGGTTTGTGGCCATTGAAACCTACGGTAAAGCTAAGCAAAAGTGGCTGGAGACATTTTTCGACTTACCCCATGGGATACCATCCCACGATACCTTTGGTCGGGTGTTTAGCCTTCTTGATCCCACCGAACTTGAAACCGGCTTCCTGAGTTGGGTGGACAGTATCACCCAGAGCTTAGATATTGAACTCATTCATATTGATTCTTGACGACCAAAGGTTCCTATGATCGCCAGAAGCACCTCAAAGCGCTGCACAGCGTGAGTGCCTGGAGCAGTGAACATGGGCTGATGTTGGCACAAAAAAAAGTCGAGAGCCAATCGAATGAAATCACTGCGGTTCCACTGTTGTTGAAGTTGCTTAACCTCAAAGGAGCGATTGGCCGTAGGCCACGCTGCGCGAACGTGACTCTTGATGCGATGGGCACCCAAATTGACATTGCACGACAAATTAAGGAAGCCGGTGGGGACTATGTCTTAGCCCTCAAGGGCAACCAGGGCAAGCAAAGCGGCGGAGGTGGAAGCCTGGTTTGTCCAGGCCCAAGACCAGAACTGGCAGGGGATTGAATTGAGTTACCATCAAACGGTTGAGGCTGGGCATCATCGCAGAGAAACCCGTCAGGTGTGGGCGGTGCCTGTGAGCCAACTCCCCCTGTTGCATCGCCAAACACAATGGCAGGGTTTAACCAGTGTGGTGATGGTGAGGCGAAGGCGGTATTTATGGAACAAAACCACGATCCAGACTCAGTTTTACCTGAGTACCCTGGCGGCGGATGGCTCGCAGCACAACCGTGTGATTCGCTCCCATTGGGGTGTTGAAAACAGTCTACATTGGGTACTTGATGTCACTTTCAATGAAGATTCCAGTCGGGTTCGCCAGGGCTATGCTGCTGAAAATCTCGGGCTGCTACGCCGCCTGAGTGTTAATCTACTCAAGCGCGAACCCTCCCACCAGAGTCTGAAGATGAAGCGCTACAAAGCAGGGATGGATAATGACTTCATGATCAAAATCCTGGCTGCCAGTGCCGCAGAGGGATAATTTGGCATCAGTCCAAGATTGTTGACGACCCATCGAAGAAGGTGATCGACTGAATCTATTAATTGAACCGGCGTTAGGTTCCAGGAGCCTTCACTGATAGGACTGGTACACATAAACCAG
>NZ_JAAHHU010000570.1:0-2777 GCF_010672095.1 Moorena sp. SIO3I6
TGTTAAAAGTTTCGTGTTAAGATTATATAGCAAGTCTTATACCCATGAGGTACAAAGCTCTGGGTTTTAGTATTCTCTAATTTAGATAGGTTTGCCCTGAAAATCCTAGCTTTTGATCTAAGTTTACCAATTGTCATCTTCTACGTAGCCAAATTGCACTAGGTATTTTTGAGCTTTTTCCTTAAATATTATTTTTTCTTCCTCAGTCATTTCAGTTTTCCATCTACCTCGACCATCAAACAAAGGTTGATTAATTTGCCAATTTCTCAGCTTTTTGTGGTCTTCAATATTTTGAATTTCCTCTGGTTTACTAATCTCAGAACTATACCAGTGTTTGGGAGTTTCATTAAATTTCAAAACTTCCTCTCTATAAGTTTCCCCTAAAAACTTAAAAAGTTTTTCTAAAGTAGTGTCCGTATCGGTAACTAAATTTTCATATTTAACAACCATAACTCTAGGATTATTCCAGTAAGGTAGCCCAGCTAAATTATCATATACCCATTTCTCGATCTTATCTACATAAGTTGGAAACGCTTTTCTATGTTTTAAAGAACAAACAACATCTCTGCCATCTCTCAACATGATAATAAATTGGCTATTGGGACGGTATAGAGAAAGCTTTTTGATATAAAAAATATGTGAAGGACTTTTTTCCACCCAACGCTGTTTGCCAGCATTTATACATTCTCCATCCCACTGGTACATCGTTTCTTTGTGCGTACGCTCATTTTTCAATAACAATCTACTTTCATAGGGAATAGAATAAAGGTTAGGGTGATTGCCGAGAATGGTAAGCATTAGGGAAGTGCCGCTATGTCCACAACCGACAATAAAAATAGGGTTATTAACTTTAATATTATCCGGCTCGTCAGCTTGAACATCTAAGGCATTATGGTAATTTTGTACTTCTTCTGGATTCAATTTAAGGGCGTGGCGGTAATAACGAGTAGCTTCATATCCGCCTCCTGGTTGTTCTTTGTGGGCTATAGCCTCTCCTAGATTTTGGTGGTACCAAGCTGAATTGGGAGCAAGGGCGATCGCTTCTCGAAAACAGGCGATCGCTTCATCAAATTGATATTTTTTTAAGTAGACTTCTCCTAGCTTATTATGCAATTCAGCAATGCCTGGGTTAAGTTTTATAGCTTTTTGATATGAGATAATAGCTTTATCCAAACTGTTTTGTTTGACTAAAGCTTCTCCTAATAACAAAATTTGATTTATTTTGGATTGAGTAGGGTTATGTTCGCTCATGCTCTTAAAATATCAGTTATAAACATTCTTAATTCTTAATTCCGCGCAGCGGCTGTTCTTACCAGTTCATATCCTTTTCGTAGCCAGTTTTGATAAGTATATCGTCAAAGTGCTGCTTAAATTTTTCCTTGACCCGAGCAGAAAAATGTTTTTTCCACTCTCCAGCAACCCCTTTTCTTTGATGAGATGTAATATCTTCTTGACCTCGCTGACGCCCTCCTGTCATTGACTCAAAGGAGTTATCTCTAATGATTTCATGCAAATTTTTACGGTCTATATTAATTTGGCAATGATCAATTATCTGCTCAAAAACTTTATATTGATCCGCTAGTAAATCCTCATATTTGAATAAGGCTTCATCCTTGAGCCACGACAACTGAAAATTATGATAACCCAAACGGTTAACTATTTCATCCATCAAATAGAGCAAGCCTTCTTCCTGACTAAGGCTGTTTAATGTCTTTCGCAATTTAGATATATTGTCTGTGACTAGAGCATGGCTAATTTTAAAACTAAAATAACCGGAAACAATTGTGTCTCGAAGATCGCGAATAATGATAAACTTTCTGTAAGGCTGTTGTCGCTTTTCAAAATTATACCAATTTGTAATATAACTATTAGGATAGTGTAGTAACGGCTTGCCTAGTAAATGTTTTTTATGCCAAAAATTCCCCCAAAGATTAGAGCCAAGTAGCGCTTCAAAGTCTGGTTTCGATAAATGAACAGCAGGGTAAACACCACCTAATTTAATTGGGGATTTTATATAATAGTAACCGCGAGGTATTTTTGAGACAAACCGATTTGGAGCACAAGAGTTTAGTACTGCTGTGACCCATCGCGATCCTGCTTTGTGATGAGTGATGTGAAATATTGTTGGCTGATTGTTCATTTTTTTTTCATCCATGCAAAATTATGAAATCAAACAGGTGCTAATGTAATATCTGATTAAATGTCTTTTGGTATTTTCCGGCAGTTTTCCCCTACAATGTAACATCCGATGATTATCAATAAAAAGACATTCTTTCGGTGCCAGTCTAATTTTTATCAGTTCCGTTCTTTGCTTGTGTACGACGTATTCAGAAAATTTTTCTAACAATTTAGTCTGTGCGCCGTTGTGATGATTCGATAAATTCCAAGGAACGTAAAATACCTGATAGGTTGAATTTTTCTGGGAAATCAGGGGTTGATAAACAACGTCTTCTTCATTAGTATTCGGGTTCCTAATCATATACTGGACGTTAACTCCGCTTAAAACTGAAAGCTCGGCAGGAGTAAAATAATCTTTTATGTCTGTTGTGTCTAGCAGCAGGGTTGCACCATCTACTTCATCTTGTTCTACACAATACCATCCAATCAGATGGCTGGCTGGAGTATCTGTATGAAAAGCTAATGCCTCCGGTAGATAGACACTGGGGCGATTTATGTTATGTTTTCGCTTCATTTGTTGCAGTTGGTTTAATTTAGCATCTACAACAAGATCGGTGCGTCCTATAATTGTTCCCAATAAATGCAAGAGCGCTTCATAA
>NZ_JAAHHU010000571.1:0-2775 GCF_010672095.1 Moorena sp. SIO3I6
TGACAGTTTGATCGCACCGTGTTAAGATAAAAACATAACAAAAAAACAATTAATGTTCTAGATAAACATGATCTTGAATAAGTAGACAGTGTAAAAAACATGTTTTGAGATAATCATGTTGCACAATCAAGTCTAACGATTTGGACGTCTATGAAAGTCTTTGATAAAAAAAATGTTCATCTAGATTTGTTATCTAAATTTGTTAACTTAAATTTGTTAACTATTTTAGGTACGGTGGGGCACACCGAAACCTAGGTCATAGACCCTCTACGCTTGTGGAGAGGAGACCTCTATTTTTCCTGGCTCCGGCAAGGGATAACAAGTCACCCCGTTGTTCGCGTAGCGTGGCCAAAGGCCAAGCAAGAATCCCCGTCCTTCCAGGGCGGGGAGTGTCAATGGAATTGGATGCTTATAGTGAGATGTCGGTACAGTTTTCCCGTGGTTGTCCTTTCCAGTGCGAGTTCTGTGACATCTCTGTGCGATATGGCCGTAAACCGCGCACGAAAACCCCAGCTCAAGTATTGGCTGAATTGCAAACTCTCTATAATTTGGGTTGGCGGCTTCCTGTATTTATAGTTGATGATAATTTTATTGGCAATAAACGCCATGTCAAGGTTCTGTTGCAGGAACTGGCTCTCTGGATGGCAGAGCATGGTTACCCGTTTCATTTGTCCACAGAAGCTTCCTTGAATCTGGCCGAAGATGATGAACTGTTGGACTTGATGATTGCTGCCAATTTTAGTTCAGTGTTTGTGGGAATTGAAACACCAGATACTGATAGCTTGACCCTGACCAAAAAACACCACAACACCCGTCAACCCTTACGAGATGCGGTTGAGAAAATTAATCGGGCAGGTTTGCGAGTGATGGCTGGATTTATTATTGGCTTGGATGGGGAAAAACCAGGAGCAGGCGATCGCATTATCGATTTTGTAGAAGCAACCGCTATTCCCCATCCTGTGTTTAGCTACCCCGGCGAGAAGCCCCGCACCATAATCTTTGATTTGGTGTCGGGATGATAGCCGGGACGGGGTTTATGCAAATTAACATTTATCATTCGCCTGGCTTGTGCTAAGATATTTTACATGGCACTAACCATGAACTACACGTACCGAATTTATCCAGATGCAGCTCAACAGGAATTAATGTTGAGTTGGCTAGAAACTTGCAGACGACTTTATAACCGTTGTTTGCGAGACTTAAAGGACTGGATGAATAGTCGTAAGTGTTCGATTGATAGATGTTCGCTCATACGGGAATATATTATGTCTCCAGACATTCCATTCCCGGGTTATAGGTCACAAAAACGACAGTTAACGCAGTGGAAAAAAACCGAAACTGACCTGAAGGAAGTTCATTCTCAAGTCACTCAAGACGTTGTCAAACGTTTACATAATTCCTGGGAGTCGTTCAGACAGAGAGGGCGAGGTTTTCCACGTTTTAAAAAGTATGGGCGATATCAATCCTTTTTGTTTCCTCAGTTTCCTGCTAATCCCCTCAAGGGAAATAAAATTAAACTTCCCAAGATGGGACTTGTAGACATCAACTTACACCGAGAAATCCCTGATGGATTCAAGATTAAAGGTGTGAGAGTTGTGTCAAGATGTCGAGGAACAAAATGGTTTGTTGTCATAACGATTCAAGCAGATGTTTCTGTTCCCGATCCACCGTCTTTTGGGCGAGCAATCGGAATAGACGTTGGATTGATTGATTTCTTGGCAACATCAGATGGATTAAAAATTCCTAGACAGAAGTTTTTTGTAGACTTACAACGCGAGCTTAAATTGCTGCAACGTAGAGAGTCTCGAAAACAGAAGCGGTCTAAGAATTGGGAGAAAGTCCAAATTAAAATCGCACGATTACACCACAAAATTAACAATACTCGCCAAGACTGGCAACTCAAAGTAGCTCATACTCTCTGTGACCAAGCAGATTCTATTTTTGTAGAGGATATTGATTACCGAGTCATGGCTAAAGGGTTTCTTGGAAAGCATTCTCTAGATGCCAGTTTTGGTCAGTTCAGAGAGTTGTTGAAATGGGTTTGTTGGAAGCGAGGAAAGTTTTTTGCCACAGTAGACCATCGGGGGACATCAAAACAATGCCCTAACTGTGGTGCGGAGTGGGATAATAACCTTTCAATTCGTTGGCATACCTGTAAAGAATGCAGCTACTCCAATAACCGAGATGTTGCCAGTGCCGAAGTGATTCGTAATCGTGGGATTCAAAAGTACCCAAGGACTATTGGGGAAAGGAAACCGCCTGCTGAGAGCGTACTATCGGGGATTTTAAATCTAGATAAGTGCTACGCAGGAACTCTTAACTGTGAGGTTAAGAAGCCCGCGCTGTAATCTCTGATTCAGCGTCGGGAGGATGTCACTATGTTACAAGCCTTGCCCAATACCGCCCTTTGGCATCGGCTCAAACAAGAGGGGCGTTTGCTAGAAGGCAATGAGGAAAATATCAATCAGACAACCCTGACCAATTTTATCCCCACTCGCCCGATAGAACAACTGGCTCAGGAATATGTCAGTTGTTTCTGGGAATTATATAAACCAGAATCCTATTTAGGCAGACTTTATCGGCACTACTTAAATATGAAGCCGAAACCCTATCAGCCTAAATTAGTAATGCCAAAATTTATCTATTTCTGGGCACTGCTAATTATTATCTGGCGCAATGGCATCAAGCGCCAAACCCGCTTCCAATTCTGGGGTCAACTTTTTTCTATCCTCAGGCACAATCCTCAGGTATGGAAACGGTATCTTAGTGATCATG
>NZ_JAAHHU010000572.1:0-2773 GCF_010672095.1 Moorena sp. SIO3I6
GTTCAGAATACACTAAACGAATGGCAGAAAAAGGGTTTAAAAATGTAATAGGTTTAGATTTAGCCTATGACTACACCAAACCTGTAGAGACAGATTCTACCACAGGAGAAAAACTGGTTCCCATCTTGGAAAGCGAACGATACCGTATGAATGGTGAAGCATTCCAAAGAATTCCCTCCAGTTGGGGTGTGGCTTTAGCAGAGCCAGGAAAGTTTACTGATGAAGCATTGGGTAAAAATGGTGAACCGAGGGTAATTATTGCTATGACTTTCGGTAAAGCCCTAAAGCATTCCAATCTTGATGCTATTCCATACAATTCCACTGTGCTTCTATCAGAAAATTGGGCAATTCCTCCTGGAGATGAAGGATTGGAAATCATGAAAGCTCTCAAAGACAGGGGTATTATGGCATTGCAAGGTCAAGCAATAACTCCCGGTGGAGCAGGAAATTCTAAAGTGGAAATATTTTTCAGAGCCACAGAAAATGGAGGCATCACCAAGGCAATGGAAAATGAACAGACACCTACTTATCATAAACGTCTAGGACATGAAATTGTGTACAGACAAGTAAAGCAAGGTGCCAGTGATTTGCTGACTTTGGCGAAGGAAAGGGATATCACCACAATAGAAGCTCTAGCTGAATATACTAACCTACCTGTACTGGCACGAAACTTTGTATTGCAAAAGTTTCTCTAATAACTAGCTAAATTTGTAGGGATTCAGGTATCTCAACTCCAGCCAAAAAAGAGATTTCAGAATTACTGAAATTTAATAGATCGAAAATTTTGGCCAGTTGAGAAGGAAAGAATTAGGAGTTCAGTCAATGCTTTGAATAACTCCGAGAGCGATCGCAAGCGATCACTCTCGGAGAATTTGTTAGAGTTAGGTGAGTGCTTTTTTACTCAAATTAAATATAAAAATATGACTTTTAGCTATGTTTATTGAGATTAGTAAGGAAAATCGCGCTAAAGCACTGGTTTTTGGTGCCATTTTAATAAAACTTATTTTGTGGGGATCCGCATTTCCTGCCATTCGGGTTTCCCTGGCTGGATACAGTCCTGCCGGAGTCGGTTTTCTAAGATATCTAGTCGCATCTCTGGTTCTGCTTGTGTATGCCCTAATCAGCCGAATGCCAATGCCCGAACTAGAAGATTTGCCGCTAATTTCCTTTTGTGGTTTTATCGGTATCGCGCTTTACAATTTCATGCTCAATACAGGTGAGCTTACTGTTACGGCTGGTGTCTCAAGCTTTATTAACTCGACGCAAGTAGGCGTTATCGCAATTTTGGCAGTACTATTCTTAAACGAACAACTTAAAAAAATAGGTTGGATTGGTATTGCGTTGTGTATTGTGGGTGTTGGTATTATGTCCTTCACTGAAGGCGATATGTCCTTCACTGAAGGCGATGTTGTTCACCTATCGATAGGAGTATTATTCGTTTTTATTTCGACCGTCTCAACCAGCTTGTATTCAGTGCTACAAAAACCACTGCTACAGAAATACACTGTAATTCAATTTATAACCTATGCAATTTGGGCAGGAGCAATCTGTTTATTCTTCTTGGCACCTCGTGCCGTGTTGTCAGTTACTAATGCACCGTTGAATTCAACTTTAGCAATCGTTTATCTGGCTCTATTCCCAGGTATTTTGGCTTACGTTGCATGGTCTTATGTATTGTCTAAGCTTCCAGCCTCACAAGCAGGCAGTTATTTAGCTTTGATTCCTGTAGCCGCGACGTTTATTGCTTGGTTGTGGTTACACGAAGTCCCCACAGCATTATCCTTACTTGGCGGTGCGATAGTCTTCTGTGGTATTACGCTTATTAATCGAAGTAAGCAAGTTTCAGATTAAGTAAATGCTCACCGCAATCGGCATATACTTTAAACGGTCATAATCTGAGGTTTGTCAAAAACCTGAAACCTCAGTAAGAAATCTAACTCTTGTTTATACTTGACATGTGCCGACTCAATACTCCCCTAGAGTTCGCTGAATCCCACCCAGTTGAAAACGCAAGTTGTTGCCGTGCAAAGTATCGTATAGAAAAGTTTAGGCGATCATTCGACATTATGTGCGCCTAATATCCTCTATAGCAGTCCTAAATGATTCGTAAAAAGAACTCTGGCTTAATTAAGCGTTTATTCCCTATATTTTTTTTTGAAAAACATCATACTTAGGAAGTTTATTAAACTCAAAAACGTAAGTATTTAGCCGTGAGCCTTGGGCAAAGGCCACGGTACGCGAATGGCTCACGCTTCGCGAACAGCTGTCAACCTAACGCTAATCAACGGGAAGTAGTAAACAACCTTACGGGCTGGTAAAGCTAGTTGAAAATTCCTGATCGTTTTACTCATCCGACCCGGTTCAGTTAAAGCGCATGATAGCTAATAGCTAATAGCTGATAGCTTACACTCAATCTTCCTAGAAGATTAGTATTTATAATATTTTTAAAGAAGCCATAGGAGTCAAGTCGCTTTGCTCGAATTCAAAATTAAAAATTATTAATTCAAAATGACAATCAGTGGGGGCTTCCGCCACTGATTGAAGACCAAAACTCGCGCTTACCTTTGGTCACGCTGCTTAACGCGCTCCAATTCAAAATTAAAAAATTGCCAAATTAAGGCCGTAGGCCACGCTGCGCGAACTGATTTTATTTATTTTGAAGTTTGAATTTTGAATTTTGAATTACCACTAGGAGTGAATAATCTATGAGCTTGTTTGCCACCGACCGTGTACTTGTACCCATTGATTTTTCTGAAACCTCCTTTGAGGCTTT
>NZ_JAAHHU010000573.1:0-2772 GCF_010672095.1 Moorena sp. SIO3I6
TGCTGCCATTCTTCCAGAGCACCAATCACAAAACTAGCTGCTGGATGACTGAGCAATTGTTCAAAAGCGTTTACAGCACCTACCCTTAACACCCTGGCTCTCAAAGTGGGGTTGTTTTCAATTTGTTGTACTACCTCAGTAGCTAGTGCTATTTTCCCTCTAGTTGTGTCGATAGGATAGGACTTTTCTAACTCTTCCAGTAGCTGTTGAATCTCTGCAGCAATGTCTGAAACTTTAGGATATATTTTTTTCCTTACAGCTTGTAACTCTCGGTTATGAGGATTCTCATCACAAGCAGCTTTCACTAACTTCTCTAAATTACCAGTTGACTCAGCCCATTGAATTAAATTAAAAACAATTTCCCTCAAATTGTCTCCTGATGCTATGGTATTTAAATTAATATTTAATCCGTAAATAACCATCATGTCTAAGTTAGTTTTGCTTGGAAAAGCGCTACAAATAGCATAGTTTAACTCCTTGAGTTCCTGACCGGATAGTCTATTGATAGCACTAGATAACTCATTATCGTTACCGTCTGGTTCATCTTGAGACTTTGTATTCAATTGGAAACGGCTAATATCCTCAGCAGTAGGGTGTCTTACTTTAATTACACGCCCCATCCATTCAGCCTCATCCAGGTTTTCTATAGATGCAGTTGCCTGATCAATTTCTGCCATTTCTACAAGAGCCTTTGCTGTATTAGAGTCAGTGTTTAAATTAACCTTTACAACTTGTCCATACTCTGACCAGACTTCTACAATATCTTCTTTGGTAATTTCATAAGATAAGTTGTCTACATAAACAAATCGTTCACTATTCAAATAATTAGTATCTGTATTTACTATTTGTTCTTGTTCATCTTCACTGGTTGTATCGACTAAATTATCAATAAATGGTAAGGGTCTTGGCTTCCAGGTTGTCTCCCTTACCATATTCAAAATTTTTGGTAAACGCTCCTTAAGCTTCTGTTTTATTTCCTTACTATTACAAGCCTCAACTACATCATATCCACGCAATAATGAGGGTAAGTCTCGTTCACTTTTAACCAAAATCACTCTAGGAATATTAGACTCAAATAATTTGTCTAAAGCCAGGCTCATGCCAATGGCAATAAAAGTTTCTGCCGAAGTATTTGGTAAAATTCGGTATAGGGCAAAGGGAGTAGAACGTACGGTTTGACAATGACTACATAGCAGGTATTGATAACCATCAACAAGAGATAGTTCATCCAGATAATTAAAAGTTAAATTACTATAGCGATTAAAAATATTTTCAAATACTCCCCGAATTTCCTCACATTCTGATTGGTGATAGCGAGGATGATTTTTATCAAAACCGTCAGAAATATGACAGGTGATTTTTTCTTGTCCCCATTTTTGCTCCCAAGGATGTTTGTCTCTAAAAGAACAGACTTGATTACCAAATATGCAGAAACGGTTTAGCCAATCCCGGTCAGGGGGAACATCAATCCACTGTGGTAATTGAGCGTCTAAAGCCTTTTTTAGGGTTACAATACCAGCAAAGTCAAGTATTTTTATACTTTGTAAGCATTTAGGTAATTGTAATTCTTGATTACTAGTGTGACGTAGCAAAAGGGTGGGACGATTAAGGGCAATGGCAATGCCTAATTCTAGGTAAACATTGCGTGGAAGCTGCCAATTACCATCTCTATCTTCCCAGCTTGATATGTCGTAAATTCCAAAACGTGAATTAGCGATTAACTCAACAACTTTTTCCCGCAGAGTTTGGGTAGGTGTAAACTGGTCAGCAGCATACCACGGCTCTAAGTTAAACTTTGGTAAAATTTCGTCACAGGCACTTTGGAGGTCTGCGCACCATTCAGCCCCAAGGGAATGTCCTATGAAGCACTTTTGGCGCTCGTAGTTTTTGTATTTAGGGTGAATACCACCAGTATTTTGCATTTTTCCGTAATTTTTATCTCGATTGGCGAGGTTTAGCCTTATTTTTAGATAAACTTTTAAAACTTTTCGTTCTACTGAAAGTGGGCAAGATATAACACCTATTTATAAGGCTATTCTGGATAAATATCTTCTGGATAAGGCTCTGCATTATTAACTTCCAGGCAACTAAAATCCTTGACCAAAGCACCTCCTTCAATTGTGTAGTCGCTGTAGTTTTTAAGACCGATTGGATATTCCCAAACAGTCCACTCTATCTCTCCTGTATCAAAGTAGTAGGTTGCTGCATAACCTATTTCATTTCCCATCGATCTTTCGTATACACTGCATACTTCCCAATCAAGATCATCTGGAGTTATTTCGACGGTTTTATGGGTAATGTTACCCTCATCGTCTTCGTCCTCAAAGCTGATCAAAGCTACACCTTTAATAAGGATAGGATTGCTATCTAACAAAGCTTCTTTACTAAGAATACGCGATCGCTTTTGTAAATGTTCGTAGGGTGTGTTAGGGACGGGGGAGCCATTATTGTCTTGGTAGCCAGTGTTAATAAAATCTGTCCCGTAACGCACCATCTGGTCAAACGACAAAAGCGATAATTCGCAATCTTTTAAGACTTGCTCAGCCACTAACTCTGGCTTATAGGTATTAACAATTTCAACTAACTCACAACGACAATTAAAACCATTAGCTTCAATATTAAAATCTTTATATAGATTAGAAAAATGCTTTCTTACCGTAGATTTATTATAGACATTCAGCACCTTGTCTTTGATTTCTTGATCTGTCATGCCACCAAGCATTGCCTCCAACACTTTTCGCCTTCTCGGGGGCATGTTCCTGATTTTTTCCT
>NZ_JAAHHU010000574.1:0-2766 GCF_010672095.1 Moorena sp. SIO3I6
GTCGTTAGACCGGATTACGCAACGTGCCGGAGACGAAACCTTAGAAGAGTGCAGCCTTACAACAAAACCTGTTACCTTTGATGCATAGCCTACCAACTATAAAGGCTGCACTCTTCTTGCGGTAACTTCTAGCCAGTCTCTATTAAACTAAGCCAGGGGGTTGCCCCGCGTCTGACTCGTCTCCAAAACCGTACGTGATAGTTTCCCATCATACGGCTCCTCATAATAGGGTTCCTTGTCATGTGGCACCTCTTTCAAAATGGGTGGTCATCTAGTTCAGAGGAATCTTTACTTGATTCGTGACGCTTACTCTTGACTTTCATTTTGTGTTTTTCATCATGGCAATGTAGGTGGAGTAGTTCAAGGTTATTGATTTGGTCGTTTCCACCTTGTGCGCGTGGTACCTTATGGTGTGTTTCCATTAGGTCTCCATCCCTAAAGGTTAGTTTGCAGTGAGTACATTTACCTTTTTGTCTTTTGAGAAGTTTTACCTTCTGTTTGGACATTTCAGGGTGTTTACTCATTCTGGTACTCCAGTATATTAAATCCCCGTTGTAGGGGCTACTGTTTCCTTTGACCTTTGTGTGTCGAATGATTTCTGTTTTTGAATGTTTTGGAAGGTATATTCCTTCTTTTGTCATAAAAATCCAGTTATCTACCTTAGGTGCTTCCCAGGGGTTTTTAGGTTCAGTGACCTTGGTTCCCCAGTATTTCTTATTGACCCAGGTTTTTGACTTGTTGGGATGTCTTCGGTATCCCCATCTTTGAAGTTTGTTCCAGAGCACATAGTCTAACCCTGCATAGGTCTTTTTGCTTACTACACTCTTGTTGTAGTTGCACCAACCTTGTATGATGGGTTTAAGCCTGCTGATTAAGGCGGCTTGTGGAGCAGCTAGATGTTTTTCTATTACGTTTTCTAGCTGCTATTTGTGTTCCTTTACTTTTTTTTTGGATGGCTTAATGAGTGTTTTAAAACCTTGTTTTGATTGGTTTTTTCCTACCTGGTATTGTCGGATATTGAATCCGATAAAATCAAATCCATTGTAGGTGTTGGTCAATCGGGTTTTACTAGGTTTTAATGCAAGGCCAATGTCTTTTAACCATGTTTCTATATCTTCTCTACACTTTTCTACCACTTCTTTGTTTTTGTGTATGATGACGAAATCGTCTGCATACCGTATGAGACTAATACTTCTTCTTCTATCCCTTTTCCCTTTTATTTGGGTTTCTTTATAGGATAGATTTTCTACGTATTCTTTTATTGTCTCTTCCATTCCGTGAAGGGCTATATTTGCCAAAAGGGGTGATATTATTCCCCCTTGTGGTGTACCCTCATTTGTAGAGGAAAGTGTTCCTTCGTCTATTACTCCCGCTTTTAACCACCCTTTGATTAATCGCTTCATAGTGGGGAAGGTATTTAATTTTGTGAGTAGTTTTTTATGGTTGATTTTGTCAAAACATTTCGATATATCGGCGTCTAATACCCACTTGGGTTTTTTGGCGATACTGTCGAATATTGCTTCGATGGCATCATGACATGACCTTCCTAGTCTGAAACCGTAGGAGTTGGTTTCAAAGCGAGCTTCCCATTCAGGTTCTAATGCCTGTTTGGTTAGTGCTTGTAGTGCTCTGTCGTATATGGTTGGTATTCCTAGTGGGCGTTTTTCTTTACGACCAGGTTTTTCAATCCATACTCTACGTGTGGGTTGAGGTCGTTTGTATACCCTGAGGTTTTCCGCTAGTTTTAGTCTTTGTTTTCCTGTTAAGGCTTTCCGACCATCTATTCCGGCGGTTTTTTTCCCTTTATTCTGTTGGGTTACCTTCCTGACTGCGAGCATTTTTGCTGACCAGGACTTCATTAAGGTTTTTTGTAACCGTCTTACCACGCGGACATCTCCACGTTCTGAGGCTTGATATATTCGTTTTTGTAACTTGAATACTGTGATTTCTAGCTTTCGCCAGTTTACCTTATTCCATTCCGACTCTTGTTTCAGAGTTTTAGACATATTCATTACTACTTACAACTATATCTTTTCCTATTACGTGAGTCTGTCAGCGTATCCACTACGTTACATAGTGACCTTAGCTTCTGACTCTATCTCTCCGTCGTAGACCTTGCGGCTAACTACCTACTTAGGAAATCGACCTTTCCTAAGAGCATCTACGCGGTTACTTCGTTCCTGAATTCCATTCTTTATGCTTTTAGAGTGATACTATCCACCGGGAATCTCTCAGAGAAATCATCACTTGGACGCGAAACCCTGTGATTCTATGGATTCCTTTACTGTTTGTTTCCAGCGTTTCTAGCCTTATTGCGCTGGTTGAAGATTACGATGGTTCCTGTGTATCTTCCCTTTCGGTACTCTTGAGCATCCTTCCTGCTACTAGCTCCATATTGCTGTTCGACCCCGCTTTAGACTAGAGCTTGTTAGTTCTCATTGCCTAGGGGTAGGGCTGTCACTCAGATTTCTTGAGGGTTGGTTTTTCACCAACATGGAATTCAAGTTATCAAGGTATGTCCTTGTGGTTAATCCCCCGTTACCGGTTTCTAACCAACGAATCGCACTGGCATGTTCTTCACGCTGCCTACTTATTTTAAGGTGCTGTCTACCTAGTCTATTAATTGCTTTTTTACGATTGGATGAGCCTTTCTTTTTTCGGGAAACCCGACGTTGATAAAATCTAGCGCGTTTTTCGCCTTTACGATAGAATCTTGGGTTAGATTCTGAGTATCCATCAGAGTCGGTGTAGAACTCTTTTAATCCT
>NZ_JAAHHU010000575.1:0-2766 GCF_010672095.1 Moorena sp. SIO3I6
TTTCTCCACTACCAACTGGTAACAACTCCCGATCCCAAGGGCGAGCAGTTGATACGTCTTCCACTACATCTGGCATTACAAAAATCTGGGCTAACTTCTCCGATTTTTCTACTTCTTGCCCAGGCACAGCAATGCCAGCAAATTTAACATCATCAAACCAGTTAGCTAACTGTTGATTATAATCCCCTTTAGCTACCTGAAATTTTAGATAAGTATCTGTGTGCTGAAAATACGCATTAATAAATGTCTCTACCCAAGGCTTGAGACTGTCTTGATTTAGTTTAATAGTCTTGGCTTCAGCTTCTTGTTGAAATACGGTGCTTAAAATATCCCGGTCTGGTTTCCCTTGATTAAGTAACGGTTTCTGTAATTCCGCCAAAACTGCTGAATGAGTAAAATAGTGGTTCAAAAACCTACTAACTCCATTCCAGCCATCCGGGGGAGCGTGAAAAAATAAGCGCTGTTGACTATCCAGTTGTTTGTCCCATTGATCAACCGCTTCTGCTCCGGCTTTGATGGCTTTTTCGATATCGCTTTTAGTCAGGGATTGAGTTAAGCGCTTCCCTGCTTCTTTCCCAAGAATACTTAACAAGGGTGGCGCTATTTTCGATAGTTCTAAACTAGCCAAAAGGCACAATACTGCCATAATTTATAGGTAGTTATGTTCGATAGGTTTAATTATAGCAATTTCGGGAGCAGGTTTTTTGCATGGGTTGTGATCCCCCTAAATCCCCCTTAATAAGGGGGACTTTACAGAGCGATTTCCGGACTTCACTCTTATTAAGTAAAGGGAGAAAAAGTAGATAGATTTCCGGACTCCCCCCTTCCGCGCGGGCAGGGCTGTTTCATTTTCAATAAAATAGAAGATAATTAGAGATAATTAGTCTTAAGTCCAAAAACTGAGGATATACCTCAAATTATGGCTCATTGTCTTGATGCAGTCGCTCATGGGGGAAACCCCATGAGCGACTGCATCAAGACAAAGCCGAAACACAGTTGATAAAGTTTTGTTGCGCCTGATTGACCTTTGGTCACGCTACGCGATCGTAGTTACTCACGGTATTTTTGAGACTTTTACCATCCAGGGATATCCATTCATTAGATGGAATTATACTATATTGTTTACTCCATTGATTAAATACAATTTGGAGTTCTTCGTAATCTAAATTAATCATGACCCTTCTGATTGCTGAATAAGAAGGAACACGAGCACAAGGAATTTTCAGTCTACTAAAAAATTGCTGTGCGGTGGCGTTCCACAAATCTACCCAATTGTCGATAACCCCAATAACCACTCATCATCCCCATAATGATAATTAGAAGCACTAGCCATAGAGGATGACGAAGACCATGAGGACTGCGATGTAATGGTATTTCTAAGAGAAACGTCGATTCAGCTTTTCTCCATAATTTGGGTATATAATGGGAATTATGCGATTTTTTCGGGCTATTGCTTCAATATACACCTTTTTACTCTATAATGAAACAGCCCTGCCCTTATTAAGGGGGGCTGGGGGGGATCGTACTAGAAAATGGCATATAAAGGGTTTCATCCCCGATTATATCCCGCATGGAATGGGGAAAAAGTAGATAGATTTCCGGACTCCCCCCTTATTAAGGGGGGCTGGGGGGGATCGTACTAGAAAATGGCATAGAAAGGGTTTCATCCCCGATTATATCCCGCATGAAAGGGGGAAAAAGTAGATAGATTTCCGGACTCCCCCCTTATTAAGGGGGGCTGGGGGGGATCGTACTAGAAAATGGCATAGAAAGGGTTTTATTCCCCATTATATCCCGCATGAAAGGGGGACAAACTAGAGAGATTTCCGGACTCCTCCAATCTAACACCATTACTCTAATTCATCATCCCTAATTCATAATCCCTAAAAAAAGGCGATAGTCTGATCCGCTAAACGATCCCATGATTACAGTCTCAAATTAAATGCGATGCTCTGAAAGAGCCGCTACGCGATGAAGCGTTTCGGCAAAGCCGACGCTACGCGAACGCAAAGCGTGGCCTTTGGCCTCAGCTTCCGCTAAAAGCGAACGCTAATTAAAAATATCAGCCAAAAAATACTAATCTAGTTTTTTTATATATACCCCCTCCCGAAAAAAAATCTAAAAAAAATGTTGAAAAATACTTGACAAAATAAATAATTATTTATTAACATAAAAATGTCCCAAAAACAACAGCAAAAAACATTATGGACATCGAAAACTTTCTCCCAAATTTTGAGTATAATCCCAACAATCCTAATTTCCCTGAATTATTTGGCCAACCCCAGCCAGGACGGGAGCAAATCAAACATATATTGATTGGTTCTCCCAAAACTGTGCGGGTCACAATCTATAATCTTTATGGCCGTGGCTACGCCCAAGTTCAGGAATGGAGCACTCCTCAACCGATCGGAAATTCTGGTGAGGTGATCAGTATTTTGATTCGACATCTGTTGGTAGATTAAGATAGCAAGTTGCCAGGGATGCCAATCCCTGGCGACAAGGAAAAAACTGAGGAGAAAGTACGACGTCTGAAGTCTAAAACCTAAGTTTGTCTGTTGTTGATTTGGTGAACACATAGTCAAGAATCCTAGGGCTCTTGACTATTACAAAAAATAATTCGGTCAAGGATTGGAATTAACCAGAACTTGACCGAATTTTTTTTGTTGAGGGAACAGGGAACAGGGAACAGGGAACAGGGAATCGGGAACAGGGAATCGGGAATCGGGAATCGGGAATCGGGCAGTAACGAGAAGACTCGGACGTACG
>NZ_JAAHHU010000576.1:0-2765 GCF_010672095.1 Moorena sp. SIO3I6
CTGAAGATTACCTTGCTCCAGCAGTATCTGCAGTTGAGAACGCACCAGCTGTCGCAGTTCACTACGCGAGATTGTCTGGAGGGAAATTTGGTTTTCAGTCAATGCAAACCCTCCTCTTGAGTAGGTTTTACTTGTTTGTCAGTGCTGACTCAAGTCTAGATGCTTTTGTACCTGCTCCAAGACTGATTGGTAATTGGTAATTGGTAATTGGTAATTAGTACTTGGTAATTAGTACTTATTAAGTAGTACTTGGTAATTAGTACTTGGTAATTAGTCCGAAATCAATAAATAAATGAAATTATATTAAGAAATGTAAAATACGAACCATCTTTAACTGCTGATTAGGTTTGAGTTAACTTAACCAAAGTTAACACAGTTATCAAAACCTTTGTTTCTTAATTGGTAACTGACGCAACTATCCTTTGGATTCCGATATTTACCAATACCACTACTTGAGGCATCTTAGTCCAATAGTATTTTCAGCGCAATAGTTATTGGATAGTGATCCCATCACCCTAGATTTCCCTGTACGTGATCCAGCCCGAGGGGAATTAATTTGTTAATAAAAATAGTGATATTCTTTCCCTTCTTACCCCTATCTCCCTCTTCTGGTGTTTCACCACTCAAATCCGATTGCTATCGATGGCCTTGTGACTACTCCCACATCAAATCAAAGATTATGATGTGGGCTTCTCAACCTCACGAATGAGACTTGCTGCTCCTGGCCTACGGCCTCCGCTACGCGAACGATATCCTGTACCGATTTACCACAGCCATTAAGCGGCAGTCCAACCGCCAATAATCCACGATTTAAAATGTTGATCCCGCTATTCCAATCACGATCGACTTTGACGTTACAACTAGGACAGCAGTGAACGCGATCACTTAAACTTTTTTCGACTCTAGAACCACAGTTAAAACATTCGATACTTGTGCCGCGTGGATTTACTTCCTGAACTAACAAACCGCGTCTTACCGCTACTGCTTGCAATATTTCCAAAAATGCTCCCCAAGCTGCATCGTTTACTGACTTAGCCAATCTGGTTCTAGCAAGACCTTTTATGTTTAAGTTTTCGTGAGCAATTAGGTCGTACTTGCTACACAACCAATGAGCGACCTGATAATGGAATTCTTTTCGGCATCGGGTCAGATGAAGGTGCATTAAAGCTACTTTGTGTTTAGCTTTCTTCCAGTTTTTAGAACCTTTGACACGACGCGACATCACTTTTTGCGCCTCAGCTAGCTTGCCCTGAGCTTTTCTGTAAAACTGTGGAATAGGTACCGCTTCACCGTCAGATGTAACTAGAAATTTCTCCAAGCCAACATCGATTCCAACAGCAGACTTGATCGAGTCCACTGGTAAAATCTCCGGCACAGTATCATCTTTCATCGAGATACAACAATACCAACCATCAGCCTTTTTGACTACAGTGCATTGCTTAAGGGTAAATCCTACGCCCTTCGGGCAAGCTTCGCTAACAGGTAATGGGCGATGCATCACAACAGGAATTGACCCAATCCGACTCAGTTTTAAAACACCATCAACAAGATGTGCTCCTGCTTTGGGACTGTTAATTCTAGGAAAAACAAACGATCGAAGTTTTCCAGGTTTTTTAAACCTAGGTCTACCTCCACGCTTGCCATTGGCATCAGGTTTTAGCCATTTATCCCAAGCCTTATTGAGACGTTGCAAGTTAACTTGTTGAGTCTCTGCATAAATTTTTTTGTACTCAGGAAATAACCGCTTAGTTTCCTTGAGCGCTGCCTGTTGAGTGTAGTAATTTACCAGTTCTGGAATTTCACCAATTGGCTCATAACTCACGCTACACCTATCAATCGGACAACGGGTTCGACGAAGCCAATCAAGTCGTTGTCCCAAAGCGTAATTCCAATGGCGGCGCAACAATTCGAGCCACCTTTCCATGGTGACAATTTGTTCAGGACTTGGCTTGATCCGGTAGCAGTAAGTGAGTATCATGTTTTTATTGTAGCATTTATCGAATAGGCATGAAAGGCAACTACACAAAAGAAAACAGGTCGGTATATCGTCTTACTGTACACATTGTACTAGTAACCAAATACAGACGACAAGTCATATCAGATCAAATTTTGATTCGGCAGAGCCGACGCTGCGCGAACAGGTTGAAGCAAATCTGTTCTGACACTTGCGTTAAATGGGACTGTAATTTAGTGGAATTCAACGGAGAGAGTGATCACATCCACCTGCTTGTTGACCTTAACCCTAAAGTCGCTCCAGTCAAGTTAATAGCAAATATAAAGACTGTGACCAGTAGATTAATTCGTCAAGAATTTTCTGATTACTTAAAACAGTTTTACGGAGACAAAAAGGTTTTCTGGACAGGTTCTTATTTTGTAGCTTCTTGTGGCGTTGTAACGATCGAGCAATTAAAGAGTTATGTCCAAAACCAGGATTCTCCGTCAGGCAATTCCCCTCCCGCTAACCCTCCGGGTATAACGGGAGACCCCTTGCCTGTTTAGGTTGGCCTTTTGGCCACGCTACGCGAACGGCCACGCTACGCGAACAACTGGTCTATTGAATAGTAAAAATGTACTATTGACTTATTTTGGGTTATAATGATATGCACAAGCAATGATTATAAATTGCTATTATTAAAGGTTATTTAAATTAGATTTGCGAGTCTAATTATGCTTGATTGTCTCAATGCGGCTCGCTACTTCATCGTAAAAGCTTACGATGATGGCATGGAAGCTGAAATGACCAACATGAAGCTTCAAAAGCTTCT
>NZ_JAAHHU010000577.1:0-2764 GCF_010672095.1 Moorena sp. SIO3I6
AGCAACGCCCCCGTTGTAAATACCGAATCAATCGCAGAATTTTGCCATCCACAGAGGAGGGTAAATTGGTTTCCTGCTGTCCAGACAGAAATTGAATCAGGTCTGCCAG
The DNA here is from genome assembly GCF_010672095.1 of Moorena sp. SIO3I6. NCBI lineage: Bacteria > Bacillati > Cyanobacteriota > Cyanophyceae > Coleofasciculales > Coleofasciculaceae > Moorena > Moorena sp. SIO3I6. Next base: position 110 of record NZ_JAAHHU010000577.1, read on the forward strand.
GAGTTCTTCTAGGGGAGGGGCATTGCGTAGAGTGCGCCAAATCACAAACTCAAATTTATCTTCCAGAAGATGGGCTAAAGTCACAGCCACAGAGGTTTTACCAATTCCCCCCATCCCTAGAAGTGTCACCAGGCGGCACTTGTCCTTAAGAATCCATTGCTGTAGGGTGTTCAGTTCCTCAGTACGACCGTAGAAATCTCTTAGCTTTGGTGCTTGTCCCCAATCAACACGTTTAATTTGAGCCACAGTGGGACTCTTGCCGTTATTGATTTGATCTGCCTTAATCTTATCTGGCTCAACAACCTTTTCCCAATCAACCCCTACAGCATCACAAATGGCGATAAAGGTGTCAGAGCGAATCGGTTGTCTTGCCCAAAATCGGTTTAAGGTTGCCCTAGAGGTTAAGGCACTGCTACACCAAGCTTCTGCGGTTTTGTTCCATCTTTTCAGGCGTCTAGCCCGGTCAACCAATTTTAGTCCTAATTCAGAAGCTCGCACTGAATTCTTCATAGCGAAATCTGGTTCTGCTCAGTATCCAAGCCAATTGTTATGCCAAACTCTGAGAGTATCATGAAGTCAATCTGAGACAATTCAGATAATAACCTTAAACAAGGGCACAGGTAACTTCGGATCATTGAATAGCAAGGGTTTGAAGAACTTTAAGTTTTTTGAACACAGTTAATATAATTTAATTTGACTATTCAGCTATCAGCTATCAGCTATCAGCTTATGGGCACGGTTAAGGAGGAAAGCGTTAATAATAAAAGAGGTAAGTATTAGTTTAATTTGAGTTAAGTCACAGCGTCAAAGGCTGTGCCACAAAGCTGTTTGCGTGTAAGCATTCAGCCGTCAGCTATCAGTTATCAGCTATCAGCTAACAAGCTACGCCCACGCTACTTGAAGTGCTCAAGGTCTGAGGCCACGCTAAGGGAATAGTTTATGCCCATAGCTTAGGCTACTCATCGTGCTTGTGAGTAAAAGAAGCTCACGGCACGATCAGTAGCGTGGCCTACGGCCAACCGCTGACAGCTGACGGCTGACAGCTGACGGCTGACAGCTGGTGTTATGAAAAATATTTAAAACCACTAACTGACTCCTGCAATTCCTGAGCTACGGCTACAGTTGAGGTTAAGGAACTTGAAATTTGTCTAGAGGAATCAACGGTACGTTCCGAGAATTGGGCCATCTCTTTGATCAACATAGCGACGCTCTGAGTGGTTTCGGTTTGGGAAAGACTCCCTTGGGAAATGGCTGTCACTAGCTGCTCGATCTGGCACGAAGCCGACCTCAGCTGTTTCATATTCTGCTTAGCTTCCTCAACTCGACTTGTCCCCTTCTCCACCACAGCAGTGCTCTGTTCCATTACCTTGACTAATTGAGACGTTTCTAGCTCGATATCATCTACTATCTTGTGAATTTCCTGGGTAGCTTTGATCAATTGGTTGGTAAGCTGATTCACTTCTTTGGCAATCACGACAAAACCCTGAATCCCACCAGACCGCGCAGCCTCAATCTCAGTGTTAATAGTCAAAACATTGGTTTGGACTTTGAGCATGTTGCTCAAGGCAACCACCTTAGCAATCTTTTCGGAAAATTTACCTAGCTGCTTCACTCTTGACGTGGTTTCCCCAATCGTGTCTCGCAATTCCAGGATACTCTCCTGAGTTAGGTTAATAGCAGTGCTACTAGCTTCAACAGTAGTTGCAACTCCATCAACTACCCTCGCCGCCTGATCAGCATTCTCAGCCACTGCTTGAATCGAATCGGTGATTTGCTCCACTGAATCCAGGGTGCGAGTGGTTTCTGAAGCCTGCTTAAGAGCATCTTCTGCTAGTTGACCGACTACCACCTCGTTGTTTTCCAGTAAGGTATTGACTTGAACCGCTGAGTTGTTGACCTGGGTTACCATAGTTTGGAAACTCTCAATAATGATGTTAAAACCATCAGCAACTTTACCAATTTCATCCAAAGTCACCTCAGAGCGCACTGTCAGATCTCCTTGTGCTGCCCCTTGCAAATTTTCAAGCAGTACCAGCAGTTGCTCCTGGAGTGCTTCTTTTTCCTGTCTTTGCTCTTGAGAAATTCTTTCCGTCTTTTCCAGGAGATTAGCCTGCTCTACAGCAAAGCCCAATTGAATCGCCACCTGAGTCAAAAGGTTAATCTCCGTTTCCTGCCAAGCTCTTGGCTGTGAACATTGATGGGCAGCCAGAAAGCCAATCAAGTTACCTGCCACCAAAATCGGTGCTACTAAACTGGCTTTAGCTCCACGCAATAGAGAGGTTTGGCCAAGCCTCTCGACTTGGGACTGCTGGTAGTAGGTCAACTTACCCTCAAGATTATCAATGGCTAGAACCTGACGTGACTGGTAGTGATCAACATCCTCTAGGGCAAAATCTAACTCTTCTTTCTGTGTTTCTGGGGTAACAGACCCATCCAAAGTTACTGAGAGGGCAACCATTGAGCCTTTCTGATTCTGTTCGAGGAGGTAAATGATTGTGCGATCGCACGAGAGCGCTCTTTCAATTCCCACCACCGTAGCTGCAAAAATCTTTTCCCGTTCTAGGGATTCAAGCATGCTAGCGGTAATCTCATTTAACGTTTGGGAAATGTCCACCGTGGCTTGCTGCTGTTCCAGGAGCAGGGCTTGGGTGAGGG
>NZ_JAAHHU010000578.1:0-2763 GCF_010672095.1 Moorena sp. SIO3I6
CCGATGCTAGTTCTGGGGCTAGCCGAGTCTCCGGGTAGCTCAAATTCTACATTTCCTCTCGAACCCCCACCGATGCTAGTTCTGGGGCTAGCCGAGTCTCCGGGTAGCTCAAATTCTACATTTCCTCGCACCCCTCCACCGACACTGGTTTTGGGAACTTCCTCATCTGAGGGGAAATCAAATTCCAGACTGATGCGATAATCTCGGGGTAGAATTTCCCCTTCTTTAACTGATGGAGTTGCCTGGAGTGCAGTTGATGCCAAGATCAATGCTCCAGTTACTGTTGCTGATAAGAGAGTTTTACAAATAAACTTATTCATGTTATAATTAACCTCTTAGTTAGTAAGCAGTCAGCTATCAGCTATCAGCTATCAGCCATTAGCCTTTGGCCTTGGCCTATGGCCATGCTACGCGAATGGCCACGTTACGGGAACAATTTAGGCGCTACACCCACGCTACTTGAGGTGCTTTTGAATAAAATCAGCTGACGGCTGACTGCTGACGGCTGAATGCTTACGCTATAACCAATTCCCTACTAATACAAAGGATGCCCAAAAATAGGGATGTTTATATAATGGATCTTGACGCAATTTCAGTTGTGCTTGTTGCAGCGCTTCAGCCTTAGTCATGGACGGCTTAGTCTGAATCAGGCCCTGATAAAATTCTTTCATTAAGTTAGTGGTTGATTCGTCGCTGACTGACCAGAGACTACCTAAAGTGCTGTGAGCTCCTGAACGTAACGCAAATCCTGCTAATCCTAGGGTGGCACGATTATCCCCTGCTGCAGTTTGACAGGCACTCATTACCAGTAATTCTATAGGTTCGAGAATTCCTAGTCGTCTTTTTTGGAATAGTAAATCGAAATCTTTAATGCCAATTCGGTCATTCCAGGTGAGTAGGAATGTTTCCTTTGGGTTAGAACTGAATTGACCGTGAGTAGCTAGGTGAACAATGGGAAAGGGGGTGCTATCAATTGCGGTTTGGAAGGTAGTGCGGGTAAATTCCTGATTGAGTAAAACGTCTGTAGTAACTTTATCCGTAATTTCTTGGACTTCTCCAGCCACACCAGGTAAACCAGTATAGCCTTGGCGAGCTTCGGTCAACCCAGCCACTAAGACGTTCAGTTCAACTCTCTGAAGTCTTTGAGGAAAAAGTTGTAACCCAGGAGAGATAGCAATACTATAGTTTTCGATCAGATACTGTTTACCATCGTAGAGAGCTGCCATGGGCAAATTTCGCAAGAACCCATCTGGCACGAATACCAAGGTTTTAATGTTACTGTTTGCCAGTTCTACTTCTGCCGGTCGGATCAGCCAGTCATATATTTGCTCAGACAGTCGCAACCGCTCATTATTGGGATAACCAGGAGACATAGATGAGTAAACTTGTCTTAGTCTAGCTTTGACTTTGTCCTCTGGTAGAAGAGTAGTGTAGTGGCTTAGAGGTTGATTGGGGAGCGAAAGGATGACTTCTATGCGATCGCTTAAAATAATTGGATAAATTACAGCAGCCTCGACATCAATTTCATCAATGACAATTGGCTCAGTGTCTAGACAAGCATCTCGAAAATAGTTATCTAACTCTGCCAGTTGCAACGCTTCAATCACTTCACGAGCTTTTTTGAGGTTAGACTGGCTAACCGCCCCTTTCTTGAGCCCAGCTTGAGAGGGAGTTAATAACAGGCTGACTAAATCTCGATAAATCGGTTCGATACTTTCTTGGAATTTAAATTGCACATCAGGATTAATGGCAACTAAGTCACTCCTTAGGGATTGAAGGTTATTGTAGGCAGTTTCATAAGCCGCGATCGCGCCAGGGATATCCCCTTGCTGTTTCAGAATCTGCCCCAGTTGTGTTGCCGCAAGAGCAATAATATCTCCTGCATTAATAGTTTGAGCTATCTGTAGAGCTTTCTCTGTCAGACTTTGAGCATCCTCCCACTGCTGATTTTGTTGATAAAGCTTAGCCAGTTGATTCAGAGAATAAGCTTCAGCGCGGGCATCTTGGAGTTGTCTAGCTTCTTGAATGGCTATTGCCAATACGTTAGCAAGTTTTTTGGTAATTTTTTGGGCAATTTTTGGAGCAATTTTTGGAGCAATTTTAGAGGTATATGATAGTTGAATAGCTTCCTTTTCGCTATTTTTTAGCTTAATCATACTTTCTGCTATATTCACTCTAGCATAGATTGCCAATCGACTAGGAGGTAGCTTGGATAGGTTTGACTCAATAGTTGGAATTAACGACAGTGCCTTATCCCATTTTTTTACCGTAACTAAAAGACTGAGTTGATTGAGTTGTGCCTGCACTTTGGTAATGCCATCTGGTGCTAATTTAGCTGCCTCTTGGTAGTATTTCCAAGCCACATCATATCGTTGTAAGTCTCTAGCAACATTGCCAATACTAAGGAGAGTAGGGCTAGTATCCTCAGGGGAATTAAATTGCTTGCTAATTGCCCAACTTTCTTCTAATAGTTTCTTTGATTGGAGTAAATCACCAGCAACTTGTAGTGCAATGCCCAAACTTCTCAAGCCATCAGCTTTCAGTAGGGTATCCGGTTGATTTTCAAGGTCTGTGACCAGTTGCTCTAAGAGATTTCTTGCCCGTCGATACTGCCCTAAAAATTGCCAGGCTTGGGCTTGATTGATTTGGCTGATTATTTTTCCCGTTTCATCATTAGCCCTAGCATAAGTAGCTTCCGCTTGCTCCCAGGTTTCCAAAGCAGTTTTGGTTTGTCCTTGTGCCAGTTCCAGGCTTCCTTGGCAC
>NZ_JAAHHU010000579.1:0-2762 GCF_010672095.1 Moorena sp. SIO3I6
AAGTCCTCTTACTTAAGCAATTACTACGTTAATTGATAATACATTTATGATCAGTATTATTACTACAGTATTATTACTATAGTTGGTGTTGAGTTTTTTAGATTATACTGAGATGTCTTACCTTTAAATAAAAGCTAATAACTTCTTATTTAAGATTCATGGAACACAAATTATTATCTACATTGATAAAACCTAAACTAGTTATTAGCTAAACACAGTAACTAATAACTAGTCTTTAACTCACCTGCTATTCCAGCCAACTTTACCTATTATTAACTAGTTTTGTCCTAGTGCAATATCTAAGTTTAAGAACCAGTGCAACTAGGCAGATGGAGCTCTCTGCTGTTCTATTTTAGTCAAAACTATGGAAAACCTTAATACTACAATCAACCTAATCAAAGAAAGGATATTTGATTCCGACTTCCAGCTCGCCAACATCCCTGTTTCCAAGATACTTATGGTGGTGGTCATCCTCCTCCTCACCCACATATGTCGAGGTTTGTTCACTGCCATAATCATTGACAGAATCGAGCGTCTGACTAGCGCTACAGAAAGCACCCTAGACGATGAGTTTATTAAGATTCTTAGAGCACCATTAGGCTGGCTAATTTGGCTGGCTGGACTATGGCTAGTAAATAGTGTTGTGGCAACCCATCTTAGTCCTGAACAGAATCAGAAAATCCCCGAGATTCTCTTTGTCAGCGCTCTGTTCATTGTCACCTATATTCTTTACCGTGCTGCTCCACTACTGGGGGAGCTGCTAGCCGGATTGGCGGCACACACTGAAACTGAACTGGACGATTTGTTCGTCCCCTACTTCCCAAGGCTTTTTCAGACAGCAGCAATCCTGATTGCTGTCATTAAAGCCAGTGAGATTTTGTTGGGGGCATCTGCCGGTGCACTGATCGGTCTAGTCGGTGGCGCAGGTGTTGCCTTAGGTTTGTTATTGAAAGATATTATCTATGACTGGTTTTGTACGGTGATTATCTACGCTGATGGTCTCTATAAACCCGGTGACTGGGTAGGAGTTGACGGCGTAAATGGTTTTGTTCAGATCGTCAGTATTGGTCTGAGAAGTACACAGCTTCGTCTGACTGAGTGGGGGTCTATTAAAAAAGTTCCCAATTCTAAAATGATTGCTGGCGTTGTGGAAAATTGGTCCCAGAAGACTGGCGATACCTTTGAGTGGGGCATAAATTTAACTCTGAAAGTTGATGGAATTTCGGCTGAGCAAACTAGCCGCATTTGTCAGGCTATTGAAGAAAAAATTCCGTCTATCGATGGCTTGCACAAGCAGAAACTATTAGTTTTATTTTCCCACATTGAAGAGAATGCTCGTGTGATTATAGTTAGGGTATTTGTGATTGATCCCAACCTCTACTTTGCTGCCCAGCAAAACTTGAATCTAGCCCTATTACAAATCCTGGAAAAAGAGGAAATTGATCACCTGCATGTTGAGCTGGAAAAGCAACTTCAAGACTACAAACAGCTGAATGAAAATGGCTCTCCCAGTATGGCTATGATAATTTAGTGTTCAGCCGTCAGCCGTCAGCCGTCAGCTAAAAGCTCACGCTAGGCGAACAGCCGTCAGCCGTCAGCTATCAGCCTTAGCTATGATGGTGACGTACTCCCGACGTTGCCCTAACGGGACAACGCGGGCTTCTTGCCAACACCAGGTACCCCTTCGGTTACTCGGCAAGCTTTACTCCTGACGGGACGCCCCACCGCCAAATTTAAAATGTTTATTGCCGCATTCACATCACGATCTGCTGTAAAACCACAGTGAGGACAAGAATGGATGCGGTCTTTTAATTCTTTAGGGACTTTTGTTCCACAATTGGAACAGTTTTGGCTAGTGTTTCGGGGATTCACTGCTTTCGTTGCCAGTCCAGCATTTTCGGCTTTGACTGACAAGATTGAGAGGAATTGACCCCACCCAGCATCTAATATAGATTTAGCCAATTTGGTCTTAGCCAGACCTTTAATATTTAGCTTCTCATGAGCTACTAGATCATGTTCATCCAGTAATCCCTTTGCAGTTTTAAAATGAAAATCTTTCCTGGTGTCAGCAACCTTCTTGTGAGCTTTCCCTAGTTTAGTGACAGCTTTTTTCCTATTATTACTCCCTTTTTTAGATCTGCTGACAGCTTTTTGAACTTTCTTCAGTCGTTTCTGAGCCTTTCGATAATACTGAGGAATTGGCACCTCTGAACCATTTGACTTGACCAGAAAAGACTTGAGACCCATGTCTATTCCAATAGGATTTTTAACACTATCTACTGGGATGACATCTGGGACAGTATCATCTTGTATTGACAACGTAACATAATAGCCGTCAGCTTTTCGGGTTACAGTGGCCGTCTTGATTTTAAAACCTTCTGGAATAGATCTATGGTAAATCAGCTTGACTTTTCCAAATTTCGGAAGAGTCAAATTATTGCCATCTATAGGGTTTTTGCCAAGAGAAGGAAATGTAAAAGATTTATATCTGTTTTTCCCTTTAAAGCGAGGTCTTCCGCTCTTTCTTCCGTTACTATCCCCTTTGAGGTACCGCTTAAAAGCTAGATCTACTCTCTTGACACAGTCTTGGAGAACTTGGGATTGAACTGCACTGTACCAAGGTCTATCCTTCTTTAACTGGGGGAGGGTTTTCTTTTGGGAAAAATAGTCTGGATTGTTCCTTAAATTTGGTAAGTGGCAAACAAGAGGGCAAGAGTTAATGGAACAGCGATTCTGTTCATACCAGCTAAATCTGTCAGCCA
>NZ_JAAHHU010000058.1:0-39040 GCF_010672095.1 Moorena sp. SIO3I6
TATAGAGGTACCAATGAAAGTGTGTTCCTGCCATGAGGAGCCGTATGACAGGAAACTGTCACGTACGGTTTTGAAGACGAGTCGGCGGGGGTGACCCCTCGGCTTAGTTTAATACTATCAATGATGTCGCCAAGGCCATCACAGCTCAACAAGCAGCTTGTACTGAAGCGGTAATCAAGAAAATCTACAAAAGGTTTCCTGGGAAAAACAACCAAAAGACAAGGAAAGAGCTTTGTAAGCAGCTGAAAACCTTAGCTTTTCTGGACAGCCCACTCCTACATAGACTTGTTAGGAAGGAGTTTCAACGGGGGCATTCTTGGGTCAAAAATCAGATAGTCTACCAACAAGTAGGATACAAATGTAAAAGACTCTCTCGTAACACTTGTCAACTAGAGCTAGCTGGGCTAAAAAGAGGAAAAAGGAACAAGATAGTTGTTAGGTCTAACCGCAAAATTAGTGGGCAAATTAGATTAATCTATAATCAGCTCCTACAAAGATTTGAGATTCACTTCTTAGTAGACTACGGAACTATAGAAACCCCTACTGAACGCCGTTCTATAGGGGTGGACAAAGGATACACAGAGGCTTTCTATGATTCAGATGGACAGGCTCACGGAAAGGGTTTGGGCAAAGTAGCGACTAAAAAATCCGATAGAATCTGTGCCAAGAATCGTAACAGGGGAAAGCTCTGGGCGCTTCATAGAAAGCTAGAAAAACTTGACCCAGCTAAGTCGGCTCGTATCCTTGAAAATAATCTAACCAGAAAAGCTGAGAATCGCCGTTACAGACAAAATCAGTCAGAGCTTACGGCTATTATAGGAGCTGCATCTAAATCCCTTTTCAACGGGGAATCATTAAAAGTATTTTCTGTTCGCGAAGCGTGGCCTACGGCCTCAGATTTGACACAACCGATCAAAGGAAAGCGTCAGTCCAAGACTATGTCTCGTAGGCTCAATAGTTGGATGAAAGGAGTAATGCGGGACTCCTTACAAAAATGGGCTAATTGGACTGGATCGGTTGTTACAGAAGTTCAGCCTAGTTACACGTCGCAAATTGACTCCGTGACTGGAACCCTTTTAGGGAAGAGGAGCGGGGACAGTTTTACCAGATTTAATGGGGTCGTGTTACAGGCTGACTGCAATGCTGCAAAGAACATCCTTGCTCGGGGTACAGACTTCGAAATTTCTCGGTACATGAACAGAACCGAGGTTCAAGCAGTATTGTTGCGTCGTACCGCGCGTTTCTTGAAAGGTATGGGATTGAGTTTGCTTGATGCAGTCGAGCTTGGATGGATTGACTCTAAACATAGCAAAACTCGGGCTTTTAAGGAACTTCTGGCCGAGATGCCAGGAACGTCTAAATAGCGAGTGGCAGGCTTAACTCCAATTGCTGTACGACCACTTCTCACTTAGACTACAATAAATTGCACCTTGACCGATTAATCCGGGTTTATCCCGATTGATGCCGGTTTAAGAGTATCTCAACAACAACTATCTACTGACCAATTACTAAAGGGCTACTGAGCGTAAGTCAACCAAACGATAAAGGTTGTTCCAATCCTTGAGTTATCTTGACCATGACTAATGGATAATTCCCCATTTTCCTCAGTCGATAGTAGTTTGGCAGGACTCAAGACTTCAATATCACCCTGCATGTATGCCATCAGTTCTTTTGCGATCGCTAATCCTAAACCAGTACCAGGGATAGGACCATTAGCTTGAACTCCCCGATAATGCCGCTCAAACAGATGGTCTAAGTCTTCTGGAGCAATACCTGGACCAGTATCACTAATTGCGATCGCTATGGCATCACCATGTGAAAGCCATTGTCCAACACCAACTTGGATATCAATTTTTCCTCCAGCTGGGGTGTACTTCAAAGCATTGTCAATCAAATTACTCAACACTTCCCGTAAAGCCTTAGGATTCCCTTTCACCAAAGGTAAGTTAGGGGCAATAGAGCAATGCAACTCCAAATTAGCCTCTTGAGTAATAGCGTCAGCAGATATAAGCAAGGGTTCTAAGACATCCTTGACCGCAAACAGTTCCAAAGGAACAGTTTTGTCCGTGAGTAGGGGAAATTCCCCTAGGGTGGAGTGTGGTTCGGAGTGACTAGTTGGGTAAATCTCCCCAATATCATCTGATTGTGGGGATGAAGAAGCCTCAGCTGTAGCTACAGGTAACGTGAGGGATGCTGTATCGGTTTGGTTCATGTCCAGGCAAGCATCAAACTGTTGCAGCAACTCCTGTAAGCGATCGCTTTCTCGTATAATGCTCGAAGCCACTGGATAGTTTTTATCTCCTGGTACCAGTCGCTTCAGCAGTAGCTTACCAAAGGTTCGTAACGCCATCAGGGGATTACGAAATTGATGCAGCAGATCATCGAGCATATCCCGTTGTTTTGCCTGTAGACGTCTTTGCTGAGTCAACTGCTGCTCAAACCAACCTTGACGCTGTTCTATGACATATGCGATCGCTAAGGTTCTAGCAATGCGTTCCACACTTGCCTGTTCTGTGTGATTCCAAGGTCTATCATCACGAACACTCACCAATAATCCCATCACTATCCCTTCATGGATTAGAGGTAAAACGATTTGGTGCTGCTGCTGCAGAGAATTTTCAGATCCTACTACAGAGGTTGAACCCACGTCTTGCTCTTGGTTATTTCCCTGAGGGAGTAGCCGAGGTAAGCTGCTGGACAATCTAGGAATCTGATCAATCTCACCTATTTTCTGTGGCAAAACCCAGTCAGGATCACTCATATCCCGCACGGTACTTGTTTCCGGATAAACTACCACAGGAATTAGCTTTGCCTGATTGCCCTCAACGAATTCTTCCGTTAAATATACAGCACCACTAGCTGCTCCCAGTCCTTGGGTTAATAAAGCCACTTGGTTTCGACACAGGGAGACAAATTCTGAACTGACGCGAGTGAACATGAGCTATAGATGAGTGATCTGGGTTAATCCTACTGGAAGTTAAGCCACTATCAGCTTTACTTCTATAATGTCGAACCCCTTAAACAATTGACTATTATGCTTTAGTGAGCTTTAGTCATCAGTAATCAGTCATTAGACCTCTGGCAAATATCCGTTACATCCATTGCCCGATCATCTGATCACCCCATCACCCCATCACCCCATCAGTGTAATTGTTGGATGAGTTTAAGGCTATTTTTTCTAATTATATTTAAGTTTTATTAAAACTATTAAATTTTTGTATTAATTTTCCGGAGGTAATGAGGAAACGGAAAATCCCCTAACGTATTGCTGTCAAAGGTTTCAGCCGGGTTGTTTAGTTCTATGACAAGAGCTTGATCTTTTTAGAAAGAGTCGATATAATTTCGACGGCTTTTGTAACTATCTTTACAATTGCCAGCAAAAAGAGGAGGTAAAAAGGTTGGCAAGAAGACGTAAGCGTAAGAGTCGCCGCCGCCAAGAAGGGCGCAAGATACTTGAGCATGTACCTCAGTACAATCTAGAAAGTGGCGAGTATAAACCGGTTACAGCAGCACGCGCATACATTCGGTCACAAGGGATAGTTCCACCTGCCCTACTACTGGTCAAACGTAACGAGCATACCACAGACCGTTATTTCTGGGCAGAAAAAGGGCTCTTCGGTGCCCAATATGTGGAAGAGAATCATTTTCTGTTTCCCAGTTTGCGATTAATCAACTCTCCCTTAAAAAAGGTAGGGGTTGTCGCTCGTAGCCGCTGAAACCTTACTGGTAATATTTATTGAAAGTGCTTTTACTTAGCCCTCCTCAAACTCAAAGGCTTGAGGAGGGCTAAGTATCTTGGTAAAATTACCTATTATGGTTATAGTGTGGGAAGATGTCAAACCCTGCTTGCTTACGACAAGGGTTTTAGTTTGACAGACTGTTGAAGTTGTATTAGTTCATCGCGATGGCCAGTGACTATAACCAAACATTGCTCCGCAGCGGCTTGATCCCCAGGGGCTTGGGTAGACGCTGATTCTAATTTTAGAGATACCTGTTCGAGTCGCTCAGCTTTTTTCCAATAAAAAACCCCTGCAGCGGGAGCTAGTGCCACTAGCCCCAAAAACACCTTAGTCAAAGTCGGAAACAAAATAGATAGCACTAGGGATAAGCAGAGTATACCACAGGCAGCTAGGACGGTTAAAAAGATAGCCATAAACCAACTCGGTCGGACTATCCCCTGGAACGTGACTTGATTAGTGGCAGCATCCACCGCCACCACCTGGTAGGCTCTTTGATAAAAATATTGCTTCAACTGGTTTAGAAGCGATTCTTCTGTTTCTGGGGAAGCTAACTTGACTTGTTGTATTCGGTCTTTCACAGAGGCTCGAATAAAGAAAAACAAACCTACTGCTAATAAAAGAGTTAGCCAAAGTGTAGAAGCAAGAATAGTGGTATTCACTGAATATTAACTATAAAAATACACATCCTTTGCTACTACTTTACAAGTTATTAGACACGCTTTGGTCAGGTCACGCTACTCCGTACCCACTAGCTAGAGGCTGTAAGATACTGGTATGGGTAGATGGCTAGCAGCTAGCACGCCCTGAATTCACCTGAATTCAGATCTGGGCAAGACAATGCATCACCTGACTTCTGTTATGCCACCAGGGTTTTCACGGGAAAGCACCCTGGAAAAAATTGCTACTTCCCTACCTAACTGACTCAACAACAGACTGGTGGCAGGGAGTCCTTGACTGAATTTTCCCCACTGTTTCCTCAGCCATATAGTCATGCCAAAAACTGGCAAGTTCTATAGCTTTCTCCTGCCACTCTGGGCAGATTTGATACATCCTGCGTGGGCGTCCTCTTCCTTCTACTTTTTGCCAGTAGGCTGAAATTGCCTGTTTTTCTTCAAGAAACTTCAGTGCACTGTAGAGGACAGTATCTGAAAGTCGATAGGTGGGGTATTCTTGTTCTAGTTGTTGGATCAGTTGTGTTCCATAAGATTCTCCTTGCAACAACACCGATAGAACATAGCATACGGCTAATTCTTTATTGAGATAGTTGGGTGGAGGATCTTGGAAAAAGCTATAGATATCTTCGAATTTCATCTGCATATGTAGTTGGAATTCCCAGTTCTTCTAGATGGGATTAGAGGGTTTTCTGGCAAATACTGATGGTTGGAGGCACCCTGGGAAATTCACGCGCGTTTTGCAGTGAGTTTTATTTAAACGATTAACCTGGGTAGGTACATCGCTATCACACTTTATAACTTAAAAATCTCTGGCGTAGGGTTTAAATACCTCCCTAATTTGATGAAAGTTTAATGAATTTTCGACTTAACACACCTAAAACGTAAAGATCAACTTTAATAATTGCTCGAAACCCTGATCCTAAACTTCCGACTATCAAGGGGAACATCGGGAAAGAAGACAACGGAGACCAGTAACACCAATTTCATTGATGCGAGCTAGAGAGGATGATCTCGGATGGAAGGATGGGAGGATGGAGGGATTAATATCTAAGCTAATATCCATTTCAATTTCAGATCTTGCCACTTGTGCAAAAGCGAGTCTACCATCTACCCATCCCCAATCTACCCATCCCCCGATAAACCGCCATTCACAATTTAAATCCGTTAAAGCTTAATAATTTTTGTGGGGGTTGGTGTAAGTTGGGATTGGTATAAGTGGGGGTTAGTCTAACACAAAAGTGAACTATTAATGTGGATCATCTCACCAAAAATAGGGGGTGCGGGGGATTATCCCTCCCTATGCCTTTAGGCATAGGGAGGGATAATCCCCCGCAGCTAACCGTTCGCGCAGCGTGACCGAATGGTCAAGGCTTCAACACCCTTGAGGTTAGCTAACAAACTTTCCGGAATAGCCAGTATCTTGTTGTAGAATAAACATAACTGAAATGAGCAAAGGCACTCTTTTTACTTCGGAGAAACGGCCATGCCAGTAGGTTAGTATCGGCGAGTGATACGCAAATCGAAGTATTGGGGCTGTCCGGGAAACGACTCGGTTATAGAAGCTACGAATGCGAGCAATCCCTCGCATTCGTAGAGTAAGCCAGCCTGGAGGTTCGGCGCTTAACCCTTAGATTCAATAATTTCGAGTCTGAGCGCGTTAAGTCTGCTAGGGCTACTGAAACCAACACGCTCTAGAATCGCCGGATTGCCCCCGGCTTCTAGCCGTGGGGAAGCTTACATACGACCCATTCAGGCAGATTTTGTATAAAATTAACGCTTCCCGCAAGAAGTCCCTCAGCCCTTTATCTGGGATTTAGCTAGGGATGAATTGCGAGTGTGATCAATCCTTGTCACAATAAAGTCGTTGGTTGCTGACCCTCCCCGATCGACCACAAGGGTGTTTAGCTTCCAGCCCAAGATTAGCCCTACGTCTTTTCGCGTTGTGGAGCGCGTGGTAGGCGGTTCAAAAGTGATTACTCAAGGGACACAGCCCCCATGCGAGAAATATCTGACACTTCCATCCCACCAGCTCGTCAAAAAATTGCCCTAACCCTGCGCAGATTCGGTTGGATTTCCTTCTGGACTCAGTTAATCCTAGGGGTTATTTCTACGCTGATTTTAGTATTTGCAGGGTTTACCCTTGCCACCCCTCAACCTGACAATCAAGCGGGTCAAGGCATCGGCTTCGGTCTTTTTTTCGTAGTTTGTGGACTAGTGGCTTTAGGTATAGGCATTTATTTTGCCTACCGTTACACTGGAATCGCTAGTCGGCTGCTAGCTGCCAATGGGTCAGACATACCAAGCAAAGCTCAAACCCTTCAAACGATTAGGCTGGGCTTGATTGTGAGTTTAGTAGGAATGTTATTGACCATCATTGGCTCATTTGCAGTCATAGGCAGCCTTGTAGCCCTAGCTCTAGCTGAGCAACAAAATCCAGTTGGGTTGGCTTGTAATGATGTTCCACCGATAGACCTGTTTGTTGTGCAGGCAAACATCAACACTATTTTTGCTAATTTTGTTGGCATAGCCATTTCCCTGTGGCTATTTAATCGAGTCAGTCGGTAGCCAACATACCTCACACCAGCTCACCAGCTCACCAGCTCACCAGCTCACCAGCCGACTCCCTACTCCCTACTCCCTACTCCCTACTCCCTACTCCCCTACTCCCTACTCCCGACTCCCGACTCCCGACTCCCAGCAGAAGTTAATTGCCGTTGGCAAGAAAACTGTGGCAAATTGGTGAAGTTAGATCCATGTTGCTCAGATGAGTACCGATCATGCGATCGCGCCATTTTAGTAGAGAAAACTCGTGCTTGACCTAAAGCAAATTCGGGAAAATCCACAAAAGGTTCAAGAACTACTCGACCGACGTAGTGTCAATCAATATGACCTACAACCTATTCTGGAACTGAATCAGCGTCAGCGGGAGCTGGAAACATCCCGCACCCAGTTGCAGGCTCGTAGTAATGAAATTGGTAAGCTGATTGGTCAAAAAATCAAATCGGGTAGTCCTCCACAAAGCCCAGAAATTCAGTCGCTCAAGGAAGAGGGTAACCAAATCAAAACTAAGTTGAGCGAACTGGAACCCGAAGAAAAAGACCTAAAAGACCAGCTGAACACCCTCTTGCTATCCCTGCCCAACTTGCCCTGGGAATCCACACCGATTGGCAAGAGTGAAGCAGAAAATGTAGAAGTCCATCGCTGGGGTGATGAGTACATTGCCAAGGATTTCCCGATTATCCCCCATTGGGAAATTGGCGAAAAACTCGGCATTCTTAACTTTGAGCGAGGGGTGAAAATCGCTCAGAGTCGATTTGTGACATTGATCGGGGCTGGTGCTGCTTTGGAACGAGCACTGATTAACTTCATGCTTGACCAGCAAATTGCTGCTGGCTATACCGAAGTGATGCCACCGGTACTGATCAACAGTGAATCCCTAACCGCTACCGGTCAGTTGCCTAAGTTTGCCGAGGACAGCTTCAAGTGCTCTGATGATGATTTGTGGTTAGCACCCACAGCAGAAGTGCCATTGGTCAATCTCTACCGAGACGAAATCCTTGAAGCATCGCAACTTCCCATTAATCTCTGTGCCTTCACCCCCTGCTTTCGCCGGGAAGCGGGTAGCTATGGACGGGATACCCGGGGTCTAATTCGACTACACCAGTTTAATAAAGTTGAGCTAGTGAAAATTGTTGATCCGAGTACTTCCTCCGAAGAGCATCAAAAACTGCTTAAGAATGCTGAGGCGATCTTGGAAACCTTGAAATTACCCTACCGGACTGTAGAACTGTGTACAGGGGATATAGGTTTCTCAGCCGCTACAACCTATGACCTAGAAGTTTGGCTGCCTTCGCAAAGTACATATCGGGAAATTTCCAGTTGCTCTAATTGCTTTGATTTCCAGGCACGGCGGGGTAGGATTCGTTTCAAAGAGTCCGGCAAAAAAGGCACTAACTTTGTTCATACTCTCAATGGCTCAGGATTGGCAGTGGGGCGTACTATGTCAGCCATTCTGGAAAATTATCAACAACCCGATGGAACGGTTAAGATACCAGAGGCTCTACAGCCTTATATGGGGCGAGATTTGTTGTAATACCATGAGCCTAGAGCCTAGAGCCTAATTGCAATGCCTATACAATAGAAAAATGAAGTTAACATTACATTAAATAAATTCTTCACTTATATGTCAATTTTGGCGGCGATTGCAGTTTTGGCAGTCTTGATTCTTGTTCACGAGCTGGGTCATTTTATGGCAGCTCGTCTGCAAGGAATCTATGCCAATCGCTTTTCTCTTGGCTTTGGTCCAATTCTATGGAAATATCAGGGTCCAGAAACTGAGTATGCAGTGCGAGCGATTCCCCTAGGGGGGTTTGTGGGTTTTCCTGATGATGACCCCGATAGCGATATTCCTCCCAATGATCCCAATTTGCTCCGCAACCGACCGATTCTAGACCGGGCAATTGTGATTAGTGCTGGTGTCATTGCTAACTTGGTCTTTGCTTACTTCCTGCTTGTGGCTCAGGTAGGAATGGTTGGCATCTCGCAATTCAACTACCAACCGGGTGTGGTAGTGCCTCAACTTGCCCCAGAAAGCAGTTTAGTGGCTACAGAAGCAGGCATCAAACCAAGAGACATCATTCTCGCCGTAGATGGTCAGGAGTTGGAAGCAAACCGGGAAGGGATTACTTTCCTGATGAAAGCGATTCAAAATCATCCCAACCAGCCCCTGGAAATGCGGATTCAGCGTCAAAAACAAACGCTACTGTTAAAGGTGATTCCGGAACCAGGGATAGATGGGAAAGGAAAAATTGGTGTACAACTGTCTCCCAATGGAGAAGAAGTGCGTCAACGTGCTGGTAGTTTGCTGGAGGTATTCAGTCGTGGTGCCGAAGAATATCAACGCATTACAGTCTTAACCCTGGAAGGCTTTGGTCAGCTACTGAGTAATTTTGGCGAAACGGCGGAACAAGTGTCTGGTCCAGTGGCAATTGTGGCGATTGGAGCCGATATTGCTCGTTCCAACGCTGTCAATCTTTTACAGTTTGCAGCTCTGATTAGTATCAATCTAGCGATTATTAATATCTTGCCCCTACCAGCCCTTGATGGTGGTCAGTTGGCTTTCTTACTGATTGAAGGACTTCGAGGTAAGCCCTTGCCCATGGAAGTACAGCAGAATATTATGCAAACTGGACTAGTGCTGCTTCTGGGTTTAGGTGTTTTCTTGATTATTCGGGATACAGCTAACCTGGGTTGGGTACAAAACTTATTCCAGTAACCCGTGTTTGGTTGTTAGAGGTTACAGGTTGCAGGTTATAGGTTACAGGTTGTAGGTTGCAGGTTACAGGTTAGAGGTTACAGGTTACAGGTTACAGGTTAGAGGTTACAGGTTACAGGTTACAGGTTGCAGGTTACAGGTTACAGGTTACAGGTTACAGGTTGTAGGTTACAGGTTACAGGTTAGAGGTTGCAGGTTAGAGGTTCAAAGATTTATTGACCTAGGTTAGTTGATCCTGTGGGTTTTACTGGTATAGCTTCAGAAGAGATTTACCCTCGATCTTCTCAACATTGGCCTTGCGGCCACGCGTGCGCGTTCAACCTTCCAACCTTCTAACCTTTAACTGGCGCTTATCTAGCCAACGTTCAACCTTCCAACCTTCCAACCTTTCAACCTTCCAACCTTCCAACCTTCCAACCTTCCAACCTTCCAACCTTCCAACCTTCCAACCCATGAGTATTACCCGTAAATGGTCTGCCAAGCAGCAAAGATCCCTAGAGATTCTAATTCGCCTTAAGCGACTCTATCCGGACGCCACCTGCACACTGAATTACGAAACGCCAGTACAGTTAATGGTGGCAACCATTCTTTCAGCTCAATGCACCGATGAACGTGTGAATCAGGTAACACCAGGGTTGTTTCGCCAGTTTCCTGATGCTGTTGCGATCGCTAGTGCTGATATAGAAGTCTTGGAAACTTTAGTGCGCTCTACTGGCTTTTATCGTAATAAGGCGAAAAATATTCAAGGTGCCTGCCGCATGATTGTTAAGGAATACGGTGGTCAGGTACCGAAACAAATGGACAAACTCCTCAAGTTGCCTGGAGTTGCTCGTAAAACCGCCAATGTAGTACTTGCCCATGCCTATGGTATTAACCAGGGAGTCACGGTAGACACTCACGTCAAGCGCCTGAGTCAGCGTTTAGGATTGACAGAACACACCGATCCGATCAGGATTGAGCGAGATTTAATGGGGCTTTTGCCCCAGGAGGATTGGGAAAACTGGTCAATTCGGCTGATTTATCATGGTAGGGCAATTTGTAAAGCCCGAAAACCTGATTGTGATGCTTGTGTTTTGGCGGATTTATGTGCCAGTGCCAATCTGCCTCAGGCAACTACTACTACAACAGATCGCTGGAAAACTAATTAAGGCGATCGGATAAGATAAAAAGACAGTGTCTTGTTAAAGAATAGAATTTCGAGAATTAATGGCTAAAAAATCAATGATTGAGCGCGAAAAAAAGCGCAAAAAAATGGTAGAAAAGTACGCAGCTAAGCGGGAGGCGCTCAAGGAAGAGTTTAAAAATGCTGCGACTCAACGAGAAAGGTTAGAGATCCACCGGAAAATACAACAGCTCCCCCGCAACAGCGCCCCCTGCCGTGTGCGGAACCGTTGTTGGGTTACAGGGCGTCCTCGAGGTTACTACCGAGACTTTGGACTATCTCGCCATGTCTTGCGGGAATGGGCACACCAAGGTCTATTGCCAGGTGTGGTTAAATCAAGCTGGTAGGTTAATTGTTTGCAGGTTAACTGGTTGCAGGTTAACTGGTTGCAGGTTAACTGGTTGCAGGTTAACTGGTTGAAGGTTTTAGGTTGTCTGACATACCCGAGTCTACCCTTAGGGTTTTCCTACTGAAGAGGAGCATAGCCACTCTGCCTTGAGCTTCAACGGGCCCTTGCATGACGCTCTGGGAACTTTCAACCTTAAAACCTTGGCCAATAGGCCACGCGTTCGCGTTCAACCTGAAACATCTACTGCCCACAACAGCGGTCAATGCCAAGACTTTGTAAGAGTAGGTCACTGACAGCGTTAGCGATCGCAAATTCGCCGTAAAAACTTTCTCGAAAGTCAAACGACTGCATTTCTGTAACAATAGCAATCACAAGTGAACCCAAATCATTTTCTCCTTCCATCCGTTGACGGACGAAAATCTGGGCTGCTCGTTGTGCAATCGTTTGATTAATTGCTTCTGGGAGAAACTCTTGATCTAGCCATTGCGCAAGAGTTTCTCGTAACCATTCACCTTCCTGCTCAGGATTTGCAGCTGGTGGCAGAGTAATCGCTGGAATTGGTTTCGGTTTAGCCATAAATAAGGTTTGGTGACGGCTAAGCTATATAGTTTTATGTTGACATTTGATACCATGATACTGTCAACACTCAACACTCAACACTCAACACTCAATACTCAACACTCAACACTCAACAAACTGATCCTGCTAAGCTGATGCGCATTTAAATTGGTTTTTCCCTGTTCCCAGATCCGCTGATCCGAAGTTCCCTTTGAGCAATTTAGGTATCCCAATCTAAATGCTGAACAGCTTATTAAAGACTAAAAAGCCTCTTGAGTCGCTTGCGAACCCAAGCTACAAGATTTCTGTCATCTTCTGCTGCATCCAACAACCCCATTTTCCGCATCTGTTTTTGTCGCTCAGCTAATTCTTCCTGATGCTTGCCTAATTCCTGGACAATGATCTCAGATAGATCTGGATAGTCCTGCAATAGTTGTTTAAAACCTTTATTGCTAATTACAAATAATAGTGACTCTTCTAACGCTCTAACTGATGCTGTTCTTGGTACGCCTAACATTAACGAAAGTTCCCCAAAAAATTGACCTGCCTGAAGACTATTAAGAGTTTTGTTAATCCTCTCTACAAAGACTTCGACAGAACCAGCTAGGATAATATAAAACGCATCTCCAGGGTCCCCTTCATGAAATAAAATCTCTGAGGCACGTAAGCGCTTTCGGTATCCAATTTCAATTAATTGTCTTAGTTCTAATTCAGTAAAATTTTTAAAATAATCGACCTGTCGTAGTAAGTCACGTAAAGCTAAAGGTCTAGGTGTTTTAACTTTGAATGGCTGCTGAGTTGATTGTTCAATAGTTTCTTCAATAGTTTCAAGATTTTGGCGGTGAATCTCTCTCCCCATCAGGGCTTCAGGGTTGCGCAGCCAGAAATCCCTTTGAGGGAAAGGAATTGAGAGTCCCTGCTGACGTAAATTATATTCAATAATAAAATTCAAAGAACTTCTTATAAAAGGTTCTTGATCAATTCGATTGACCCATACCCGAAGTTCAAAGTTTAAAGCACTATCACCAAACCCTTTAAAAAGAACTCTTGGTGTCGGCTCAGATAAGACGGATGGTTCTAAATAAGCAGATTTTAACAGGACTTCTGTCACTAATACTGGATCACTATCGTAAGCGACTCCTACAGGTATGTGTATACGGGCTTTATAGCTGTCAAAAGTCCAGTTAAGCATTCGGTTTTCCACCAGATGAGAGTTAGGAACTACTACATCTCCCCCCTCCCTTGTGCGGATGATTGTAGACCGCATGGAGACTTCTTTAACATATCCGGATAACCCATCAAATTCAATGAAATCACCAACTCTTATTGTTCGTTCTAATAGTAATGTCACACCACTGATAAAGTTTTTAGTTATATCCTGTAGTCCAAAACCAATTCCAACCCCTAAGCCACCAGCAATAACGGCTAATGACCCCAAGTCAAAGTTATTATTCAGAACAATTACAATGCCTAATATCCCAAATGCGTAGCTGATGATTGTAGCGATGACTGCTTGATTAGCTTCATCAATCCCCATTTGGGGAAGTAGCTGTTGTTTGAGAAAGTTTTTTAGGGTACTAGCCAGAAAAATTACTATCATTAAAGATAGTACTAGTTTTATTAGGGATTTAATAGATACTTCAGTACTACCTACTTTAAAAATGGTTAAATTAATTAGGTTTAAACCACCTATATCTATATAATAGATAATATATACCAGTACAAGGAAAGTTATATAACTAATTAACTTAGAAATAAACTCTCTTTTATTTGGATCATTAACTAGCTTATTAAGGAGTTTATAATTCAGGATTTTTTTGAAATCTTGAATTATAAATTTAGTAATTAGAAATAAAAAGATTAATTGAAGTATAGTGAGAAGAGAGACAGGCATCTCTCCCAGTTTGAAGAGGGGTTCTTTTAAGAATTTTGGAACTAATTGATCAAGAGGCATAAATAACTGCTTTTCAGCTATGAATCTATATTTATACCACTTAATCTTAGTATTATTTTAGGATTCAGATCTCAGAGTTGCTATTTACCACTTTTCCATCTGGCAACTCCTAGACCAGTTAAATTCCTTGCAAGACCAAGGATGAAGCGCTTTGAGCAACACAACTATTTTTTTTTAGTCAGGCACAAGTAACAAACCTGACAACAAACCTGACAACAAAGCCTAAAAAGCCCTTGCCACACTTACGCAACCACTAATCAGTAAGCAAATCAGTACTCAGTAATAGCTTCAAGTTAGCTTCAGAGATTATTACATACTATACCATGTTTGACAATGATGTGACGGTCTCTGTCAAATGTAATCATACCACGGTTATGGAGTTCTCCTAGAGTTTTAGTCACTGTGACCCGAGAGGTGCCGATGGCATTGGCTAAATTCTGATGGGTCATGCGCACACTCAAGCGAGTTCCCTCAGCAACTGGCTCCCCCATTTCCTGTTTCAACAAGAATAATAACTGCTGCAAGCGGTCTTCAACTCGGCGCAGTCCAGCGATCGCTAAAAGTGCTTCTGTCTGTTGTATCCTGTGACCTAGCTGATTGAATAGGGTATGAGATAGATGAGGGGACGCTTCCAATTCAATCATCGAAAACCATTTAAGATGCACTTCGGATAAAGCTTGAGCCTGATAGGTCTCTAGAGCAGCCAACCCAATCCGGAAGGAGGTATCGGGCAATGCCCAACCTAGTAGCACTTCCTCTCCATCAAGGTTAATTTTACTCAGTTGAACAATACCTTGACAGACTTGCCAGATCCCAGGTGCAACCAAAGGAATGATTTCCCCCTTTGAATACCAACGCAGCCGCTGTCGCTGTTTTTGTCCGTCTTGGGATATTCCGTGAAAGGCCTTTTGGGTTAGAGGCATTGTTTATAAGTTCTGTAGCTTCTCAAGCTCTATTAAACGCTCTTTGTAATGGGTAGGCAAAATAGTTTTGGTTTACCGTTGACTGTTGACCGTCCAGGGTTGACTGTACCATGTACTTAAAAGTAAACAGTCAACAGCCAGCATCCTAACTTGATTTCTCCCTACTTAGCTTATATTTCTTCTTAACTGACATCAAAAACCTATACCAGGCTTGGGCTGGTTGGTCGTAAAATGTGAAGATATCCCCATAAGCAACTGTGGCATCCTGATGATGAAGCCAATGCTTTTCTGGAGTAGTAATGCACAAGAAGTTGCAAAGGTGCTCTAGGGTCTCGGGAGTTTTCCACTCCATCACAGAAACATGCCTCCAGATCACATGAAGCTCACCCAAGACTAGTCCCAAGATAGTTCCTAGAGGAGAAATTTGCCAGAACCAAGGCACAAACATCAAATAAGGAAAGGCACCTGCGAAACCATCAAGGATTACCAGGGGGTTCTTAGTTAATACAGCATAGTGAATGAAGCTACGATTCTTACTATGGTGTACTATGGCATGGAATTTACCAAAAATGTGCTCAGGGACATGGTACACAAAAGTAGAAAGGAAATCCCCAAGTAGTAGCTGCACTAAAGCAACCAATAAAATCTTAATGATGAACACATCTAACTCCTCTTCGTCTGCGCTGATCTTAGTCAACAAAAGTTAAGGTTTGTCAAAGAATAGGTTAAACTTAAATTTATTATTTCTTGAAGGTATGCTACTATAGCAATTCTCAATCATTCTTGTACAATAATCGCTTTCTTATCTAAGATTTGAAATTAAGCCAATGTTTTCAACTTATCACTTATGACTCCTGACTTCTAATTTTTATACTTCATCTAAGTTGTACCACTCCGGCACGACGCGCTATATAATTTGAATTACTGAATTAATTGATATCCCTTTGCGGTTAATAGTTAATAGTTAATTGTCCCTTAACAATTAACCAACAAGCTTCAATGATCAGTAGTCAACTGGACAGCATATCAATCTGTCTATAGATGAGCTATAATTGACACCAATATCAAGCAGGTTTTTTATTTAAAAACATACTCAATTTAAATATTTTAAAACTAGCAATAATTTCAAGCGAAATCAAGTCTATAGTGACTTATAGTTTTCCAAATTACAGCGTTTTTCACAACTATGAGGTACACAAAATTTTTTCCCTGTTCCCTATTCCCTGTTCCCTGCTCCCTGCTCCCTAAAACCCAGAGATTTGTACCTGACCGAATTTAAAACCGATGTACATTATATCCCGCAACTATCACAGTTTTTTTTACAGGACTGACGCAGTAAGCTGATGTGCATTTAAATTGGTTATTCCCAGATCCGCTGTTCCCTTTGAGGAATTTAGGTATCCCAATCTAAATGCTGAACAACTTAACCTTACTTGTAGTGGCGTGGCCAGCTTAAAATTGTCTAATATAGAGTAATATCATGTAGGGATAATTACCCTTAATAAAAATCTCCCCATCTCCCCATATTCCCCTCCTGGGAGGGGTTAGGGGTGGGTATCACCCTCCCTCTAATTATGGGTATTAAACCTGACTTGATATAAGACGAAACCTGACTTGATATAAGACGAAAAAGGTTAAATGGTAAGAAGAGGAGGATAATTCTAATGCATCAAATTAATCTGGCTACCCCAGTAGGAAGCCACGGCGTCGGTTCCTACTAAATAAGCGCGTTTAGCCCCCAGTTTTGGGTAAGTCCTATTTTAATGACGAATTACCAATTACCAATTACCATAAAAGTTCAATCTTCCATTTCAGTTGACTCAGTTTGATCGGATTGGGTGCTTTCGGCATTTATCAACGTATTATTCGATGAATTTATGTTCCGCTTTCCTTCAGAGGCACGCTTATCCAAAATTGTCTTCAGCCTTGCTGAAGGCATTTCTCTATTAATATGAATCTGAATTTTCGGACCGGAACTAGCTAGACGAATAATCATCCCATGGATAACCGGCATTTGGGTAATCCGCTTGCCATCCATGTAGGTGCCATTGGCACCTA
This sequence comes from Moorena sp. SIO3I6, assembly GCF_010672095.1. Classification (NCBI taxonomy): domain Bacteria; kingdom Bacillati; phylum Cyanobacteriota; class Cyanophyceae; order Coleofasciculales; family Coleofasciculaceae; genus Moorena; species Moorena sp. SIO3I6. The sequence goes on from NZ_JAAHHU010000058.1 coordinate 16,694, forward strand.
AACTGATAATTTCCCAACCATTAGGATTTCGCCGTAGTTCTACATGGTGACGGGAAACTACAGCGCTATAGAGAATAACATGATTATCGGTTGACCGGCCAATCCGAATCACTGATTCTGTTTCAAAGGGCCAACTTTGAACAGGCACAGACTGGAGAGGATGCAGTAGGGTTAGGGTAATCGCCGGTGTCACATCTTTCAAGGATTTTGTCCTCACGGCCTGATACTGTTAACTATCCCCCACCGACATGACGTGGGATTTCCTTGCTTATACAGCCAAAACGGCTGCCAGAGTTAGTCATATCTGCTTAGATTTACAAGGACTTACATGCACCCCAATTAAGGCACACCTATATTAATATAGAATCTACTTTGACACTCCCCGTCCTAAAAGAACGGGGATTCTTGGCTCTACGACTCGTCGTGGCTCTTTCAAACCGGAGTCAGAAAAAGTAGAGGACTTTTCTCCCCAAGCGTTTAGATCATAGATCTAGGTTTCGGTGTGCCCCACCGTACCTTTTTTATAGGAATAGACAGGGTGCGACCCGTAGCGAATTTAATTCGCCGACGGAAAACGCACCTTTATACTTTTTTATCTAAGTTTTTCATAGACGTTGTAGTCGTTAGACCAAATTACGCAATACGTATCTCATACATATTTTTTACGTTGTCTACTTATGATTAGATAATACCTATCTGAGAAAAAGTTTATTGCTTATGCTTTTATTCTATCACATCCGACGGAAAAGCCGTCCTAGAAGTACGGGGCGCGATTACCCAAACTTTTTGGTAAACACTATGACTATAGACGACCTTAGTAGAAGGGGCAATCTAGGAGAGTGCCACCATTGTGAATTATTAATCTCAGGCTATCACTTAAAAGGAAGGTCTGCAATTGGCTATAAGCCCTCTCTTGAAACATCCTTTAGTAAACTGCCCCGACCTAGCTAGCGCTTTAGGTCGGGGCTTTGTCCCAGATCAATTTTGCACAACCAGCTGTCACACGCACCTAGCACCGGCAACTCAAGAACTTTGGAACAAAAATGTCACTTTATCACCTTTCCCCAAGCTAATGCGATCGCCTGTTCTTAGCCGATGCCGATTGCCTGGTGCTAGAGAGGTGTGGTTGACATAAGTGCCATTGGAGCTGCCTACATCTTCAATATAGTAGGTATCCCCCTCAACTCTGATATCCGCGTGAATGCGAGAGACAATGTCTGAGTCAGGAAAACCAGAGACATCAATATCCGGTGGAATTTTATCATTGGGCTTACCCATATGAATCACTGATATATGCTGCGGTAACTCAATTGTTGTATTGGTTTGCATATGCAACAGTTGAGCTGAGATTACCTGCAACTGAGTTTGGGCACTACCTCTATCGGGTACAGGGGGCGGTGGTGGGTTCTCTAAGTCAGTTTCTGGTATTGATGGTGAGGGTGAGTTTTGGCTAGATTCTTCCTGAGAAAACCCTAAATTGCCAACGGTAGGCAGGGGCAATGGCAGGGTTTCTAAGTCAGGATTCTGCGGTTGAAATGCTTCTGAGTTGAGGGCTCGATTAACGACCGTAGCTGGCATAGCGGTGGTAGATTCAGCATCATCAGAACTGATAGGATTGGATGCTGGATCGGGGACTTGAGTATTCATAGCCATCGGTATAGGTTCAACAAGTGGGTCTGGGGATACCAAGTCGGGTATCTCTGGGGTAGAGTTTGACCCTGATTTCTCCCCTTTCTCCATATTGGCACCCACATTCAAGTGAAATCCACACTGACCACAGAAGCTGGCATCAGTCTGAACTGTTGCACCACAGTTAGGACAGCTGGTAGTGGAAGGTAAGGGAGTGTAGCAGGCTTCACATTGGGTAGCCCCTTCCGGATTTTGGTGATTGCAGTTAGGGCAAACAATCATAGAACTTTAATTTATTATTTTTAACAGCTATTATCTAGTTTCAGATAATGTGACGATCATACACTTCCCGATCGGGCAAGTGTAGGCTTAATGCACCTCTTAAGGCTACCAGAGCTTCTTTCTCCTTTGGAGACTCTGCGCGAACGAGGTACTATGATTTATAGAATTATCAATAACTGGATTTACTCATGGCGCGTTTTATTGTCAGGAACACTTCCTGCTCCGCTTGTAATAGACTTGATTGAAGTTACTGTTCGGTTCTTTTTGCTGGTATCTAATCGAGCAACCTTCTCGCTGATTAGACTACACTAGACTTGGACTATGATCCCGTGAAAATTAGACGTAATTCCTGTGCCCCATTCAACTACTGCTCGCCTATTGTAGAAGACCTGGAATTGGTGCGGGTTGAAGCTACAGTGGGAGCATATAAGGCAAAAGGCTTCCACACAAAAGGCTTCCAGGCAAGTCACCCTAATTAAGTATCAAAATCCCTAAAAATATAACATACTCCCGTGACAGCTCCCACACTGAACTCAAAGAGTCAGTGTGGGAAACAAGCGCCAATCCAGCTATTGCTTTGGAGGCGCTGGGCTTTTTGAACGGACTGCCCTCTATTGATGCAAAGCGCGAGTGGTTTGAAGTTACCGTAAGATAGGGTCGCCTTATTAAAAAACATTTAACCCTTTTCTGCATAACCTGCTAACTATAAAGGCTCCACTATCTAAGGTTTCGTCTCCGGGGGAAACCACGCCAATTGCTCATGGGGGGAACCCCCTAGACAGCACTGGCTACCCAAGACCGCGCTGCATCGCTGCCGCTCTGTTTTATTGGTCTTTTTTCTTAAGACTGTTGTGCTGACAAACCAGCATTTAAGGCCGTAGGCTACGCTACGGGAACGGCTTTGTTTATCAGTAAATATATTATAGCAATTCCATGCATACCCTGTGCAAAATTCATCCCACATCTCAATGCTACGCCATGAGTGTGGGATGAATTTTGCCGGAAGCTAAAACTATAATAGTTTCTCAGTAACTGGATAGAACTGTTTCCCACTTCATCGTTCACACTTGACACTTCCGCGCTTGTCAATGTTTCAAATCTTCACCTGCTGATTGATCTAGAAGCCACCAAAGTTCTCCTTGGGGCTGGATCAACCGAGCTGGATAGGTTTGTGGATCAGCTTCGGGGGCAAATATTTGAGCTAGGGCTGCTCTTTTGCCAGCACCAGCAACCAGAAACATAACGCAGTTGGCATGGTTAATCAAGCTCGACGTAAAGGTGATTCGTGGTTGACCATCTTTGTTGCCAACTGTAACGAGTCGGTCTTTTACTTGCAGAGCCTCTGTATGGGGGAATAGGGAAGCAGTATGACCATCATCACCAATGCCTAACAAAATTACATCAAAGCCAGGAAACTCTCCTACTGGTATGCCAAAAAACTCATACAGTTGAGCTTGATGTTTTTCCGCATCAGCAGCGGGGCTAGAGCCGTCGGTGGGCATGGGGTGAATGTTAGCCTCTGGTATATCGACTTTGTCTAACCAGGCAAGACGAGCCATCCTTTGATTACTATCGGGGTGCTCGGGACTAACATAGCGTTCATCACCCCAAAACACATGAATGTTATTCCAGGCAAGGTCAAAGGTAGCGATCGCTTCATATAAAGGCTTGGGGGTGCTACCGCCAGCAAGGGCAATCGTACACCGACCGTTAGCCTGGATTGCTCCTTGGATTTTAGTGAGGACAACATCAACAGCTCGCCTAATCAAAGCTTCTTTATCCGGTACAACTTCAACCACTTTGTTCATAAAACCTGTCTGCCGAGGAACACTACATCCACAAGACTACCTTTAATCAGCTAGTGCGATCGCTTTACCTGATTCAGGAAGAATACCAGAAATTATCCTAACACCTTGATTAGTGGTTAATGGTTAATGGTTAATGGTTAATGGTTAATGGCTAAGGCTCGTGACGCTCACCTAAAAGGTAGAGCGCGGGACTTCCCGTCTAAAACTTAACACCAGCAAAGGATGTTGGAGTTAGGATTCTCGATTGCCATAGGTTAATATGGGCAAAGCGCCAGGGTTGGCCTTCGTGCTCTTATATTGATCACTTATTGAGTACTACAAAAACTAGTAAGCCAGTAAGTTGAGGAGGGATTACTCAGTCAAGTCCCCAAGTTGATGATTAAGTTAATCTACTAATCGCGCTTCATAGCCCATGAATACTAATTCTGTTTATTCCTCGTTTACTGCTCTGACTCTTAAGGTTGTCGGGCTGATAATGATCGTTTCCTCTCTTTTGGATTACATAATTTTGGCAATTCCCCCACAGGGAGCTAGCCTGTTAAAGCCAGAGTGGCAGTTGAACTTTGCTACCCAAGTTGTTGACCGAGGCATTATCCCTATGGTCGGTATTGGGTTTTTATTTGCTGGATATTGGATTGCTCAAAGTGCTGCTACCGCTACCACAGAGCCAAAATCTTCGGTTCAAGATATCAGATTTTGGGTGCTGTGTCTGTCTAGTTTTCTAGGGTTGGTCTTTCTGCTAATGGTACCCCTACATCTCAATAACCTTCGTTTGCAAAGTTCCCAGGCTCTAGAACAAATTAACCAAAGAGCCAAGACCGCCGAAGTTCAACTGGAAAACCGCACTCAGCAAGTCACTGAACTTCTCAAAAGTCCTCAGGGTATAGCCCAGGTAGAAAAGAAACTCGCCGATTTAGACGCAGCCATTAAAAGTGGTAGGATTCCAGCACAACAGCTTGAGCAAGCCAAAGCTCAAGCTAACAGAGTTAGACAACAATTGCAGGCAATTAAGGAAAACCCTGATGTGCTCAATCAAGAAGTAGAGCAGAATATTAACCAAATCCGTAGTCAGAAACTTCAACTAGAGAAACGAGCCACCACTGAAGCTTTAAAACTGGGCATTAAAACTGGTCTGAGTAGCTTACTCCTAGCAATTGGCTATATTGCCATTGGCTGGACCGGATTGCGAGGGTTGGGAAGTACACCAGTAACCCGTCGTGGCCAAGCTTAGTAGGGTAGAGACTTTTAACCCTGACCAGATTTTTGATGATGATCCCCTTGACATGTTCTCGATCTATATCCTGACCTACAACGAAGAACTAGATATTGCTGCTTGTATCGAGTCAGCCAATCTCTCGGACGATGTGATTATCGTAGATTCAATCAGTAGCGATCGCACTGTAGAAATTGCTAGTCAGTATCCGGTGCGAGTTGTGCAGCACGCCTTTGAAAGTCACGGACGTCAGCGCACCTGGATGCTCAAGGAAGTCCCCACCAAGTACGAATGGGTCTATATCCTAGAAGCTGATGAACGCATGACCCCTGAGTTATTTGCCGAATGCCAGGGAGCAATACAACGACAGGAGCATGTGGCTTATTACGTTGCAGAGCGGGTCATGTTCATGAATCGGTGGATTCGCTACTCTACTCAGTATCCCCGTTACCAACTACGGCTGTTTCGTAAGGAAAAGGTTTGGTTTGATGATTATGGTCATACGGAACGGGAAGTATGTGATGGACCGACTGGTTTCATCAAAGAAACATATCCTCACTACACCAACAGTAAGGGATTTACCCGTTGGATTGATAAACACAATCGCTACTCTACCGACGAAGCTATCGAAACCTTGCGCCAGTTGGAGCAAGGAACTGTTGAGTGGGCAGACCTATTTTTTGGGCGTTCGGAAGTAGAAAGACGCCGTGCCCTCAAAAACTTGTCCTTACGCTTGCCCTGGCGACCTGTATGGCGTTTTATATACATGTATTTCCTACTGGGAGGCTTCCTGGATGGTCAAGCCGGGTTTACCTGGTGTACCTTACAAGCATTTTATGAGTATCTGATATTGGTCAAACTTTGGGAACTCAAGCATCCCATGCACCCTCCCTGTAGCCGTGTCATGCCCTCAACTTCCCAAGGCTCAAAAGACTCTGATGCTACCCAGGTCACTTCATCCTCATCCTAGTAGTCTTGATGTCAGATTAGGGTAGAATCAAAGAGATTACTATACCATTGGCTAACTAACTGAATTTGCTAACTAACTGATAAATCTAACATTTCATAGTAAAACTGGGTAGCAGCAATCCCCGCGTCTAATCACCGAGGAGTGTCAATTCCGATTCTCTATCTTTGTTAATCTATCTCTGGTAATATGTAAACAATAATACCGATTAGTCTGGTCAAAGGGAAAAAGCTGGTCTGATGTTAGTTCATGCCAGTAATAACCCTATAGCTAGTGCTGGTTAAAATCTAGTCATGGGTATAACGCCCTAATGTCATCATCTTCTTCATCTTGTCAAGCATTAACTAGCGCCAGACTTTGGAAGTGGTCTTCTAGATTGATGCAAACGGGCTACCGTTTTGTGGCAGTATCTAGAAACAAGATTTGGAGTAGCTAAAGCCAGCTCCAAACTCTAGAACGGCAAGGGAAAACAGGTGTAATTCCACTGTTAAAACTTACCTTTAAAGTATTTATTCTCCAAAACCAAAAAAGATCAGGAGGGAGAATGTTAGCCATGGGTCGCCATGCCTAGGGTTAACTATTGAGAACAGTTAATGGGTGCAGCTTAGGTTTTCCCTATGATATAGCTTACCATGGGTGAAAGCAACCTCGCTTTACTCCTACTCCACCTACTTTAAAATTAGTGTCTGTAGCGTGCGCCTATGCGCAATATAACCAACTATCCGACCATTGAGGAGTCTAAAGTCAGGATATTCGAGTCAGATTAATTGATTGTCAAGGAATTTTTCCCTTGAAATCCTCGAAAGAATCTAATAATCGTTCTGTATAGTCCCACTAACATAGCTGAATTATTATGATGAAAACTGAATTCTATATCCTGTCTCATTCTCATAGGCGAGTAAATTGATTAGAACGAACTGAGGTATACTAGTCTATAACGGCTATATCCACCTTGGCATTTTTTCACCCACTCCAAAAAAAGTGGCTATAACAAGGTAAGCTATCAGCTATCAGCGTGTCGCGTATCAGCTATTAGCGTGTCGCGTATCAGCCAAAAGGCCTGTAGCAACGCTACCGGAACAGTTTATGCCCATAGCGCACTCTACACCGAACAGCTTTTGAATAAAATACGCTGACGGCTGATGAATAAAATACGCTGACGGCATTAGGCTGAATGCTTACATAAAAAGTTGGAAGAGTAGTAGGGAATTGAGGTGGCTAGTCAAAAATTTTATTCAGTTATAAAAAGGAGAATCTGTGCTCTGTGTTCGAGGGCTTGAAGCAGGATCTAAAAAATGACCTAATTGCGGGGATTCTAGTGGTAATTCCCCTGGCTACCACAATCTGGTTGACGATTACAATCGCCAACTGGGTGATAAATTTTTTAACTAGAATTCCCAAACAAATTAACCCTTTTGATAATCTCCACCCCATCTTAGTAAATCTGCTAAATTTAGCAGTGGGACTGACAGTACCACTACTATTTATTATGCTGATTGGCTTAATGGCACGCAACATTGTTGGACGGTGGTTGCTAGATTTGGGTGAGAAAATATTGCAGGCGATTCCCTTAGCTGGCTCAGTATACAAAACCCTTAAACAGATTTTGGAAACCCTTTTACAGGATTCTAAAACTAAGTTTAGTCGGGTGATTTTGGTAGAGTATCCTCGCCAAGGAGTCTGGGCGATCGCTTTCGTCACAGGTGTTGTCAGTGCACAACTCCAATCCCACATGAATCGCCCGATGTTGAGCGTTTTCATACCTACTACTCCTAATCCCACCAGTGGCTGGTATGCTATGGTTCCTGAACAGGACGTCATTAATCTTTCGATGTCCATCGAAGATGCCTTTAAAGTATTGCTCTCAGGTGGAATTGTTAGCCCAGATAACCCGGGAATCCCAATTAACCTACAGCAGCCTCCTGAAAAGCAACCATTGGAAGAACCATTGCCTGAGATGATACAGCAGGTTTTGCCAACAGAAGAAACCTAATCTTTTTGGGTAAAAGGACAAAATTAGCTAAGGACAAAAAATGCAACCTCGCAGAATTGCCCGTGAACTGGCTCTTTTGAGCATCTCTCAGATGCCCAACTCACCAGAGCGGTTGGATACACAACAACTGAATAATCTGGTGCTGGCGGCTATTCGTACCCTGACTGGAGAAATTCAAGAGGCTTTAGAAACGGCGGCGGCTGAATTGAAACGGGGTAGCGATCGCATTCTCGAAAGTGAAACTCGCGCTACTGATGTACGTAGTGCTAGAGCAATGGTAACGGATGCAATTGAGTTAACTGAGAAAGCGATCAATCACTTGGGAAGTGCGGTAGAGATTCCCGAAATTGTCCAGTTGTCTAATACGGTTGAAGTCCGTAGCTATACCCTAGAAATTCTCAAAGCTGTCAGTCGTAGACAGCTTGAGATTGATCAGATGTTGAACCAAGCCCTTAAAGATTGGCAACTGAAGCGCTTACCTCGTATTGACCGGGATATTCTGCGCATGGCTGTGGCGGAAATTTCGTTTTTAGGTATCCCAGACCGAGTCGCAATTAATGAAGCAGTGGAACTGGCTAAACGCTACAGTGATGAAGAGGGACACCGTTTTATTAATGGTGTTTTGCGTCGTGCCAATGAGTTGATTAAAACTCAAGCTCTAACACAATAGCGGAGGGAGTAGGGAGTAGGGAGTAGGGAGTAGGGAGTAGGTAGTAGGGAGTAGGGAGTAGGGAGTAGAGAGGGTAGTGGTAAAGATGTAGTGATTTGGCTAGGGTCTGGTCAAGGTAACGGGAGCTAAAATCACTACTTGTGTAGCACTACCGTAGAGATGAGGAGTATCGGGAATAGAATAAAATTCGGCTAATAGGCAAGACTATATTAGAAAATTAATAATATTAACTCAAATATCGATAAAATTAAGACAAACGCTTGGGGATTAGCCTAGGGCTAAGCACTCAAAACCTAAATCAAATATTGAATATATATAGTTAATTGACGCCATAGTCAAGTAAGGGTAATGGTCTTTAATTGGTTCCACCGAAAGTCTGATGCTAGCGCAGGGTCTGCTGAGAAAAAGGACTCTGATACATCTCAAGTAGAATCGGAACAAAAGGCAACAGAGCAACAACCAATAGACCAAGCTGATTCTAAATCTGTCCAAGAGTCATCCTCAGCAGCAGCTGAGGATTACCTGAGTTGGGCAAAAGCTGCCTACAAAAATGTTCAAAAGCAACAAGTAGATCAATCTCCAGAGACAGACACTACTGAAAGTAAGCCAGTAGATGATACAACGGCTCAGCCAGCAGCAACGGCTACGGCGGAAAAACCTCAAGAATCACAAGAGACTGAATCTCCAGCGGCTGAAACATCCGAAGGGTCTGAGGAAACTGACACGACAGTTGCGGCTGAGATAGCTCAGATAACTGTTGAAGAAGAATCAAAAGCACAATTACAAGCACAATCACAAGTACCATCACAAGCAGAATCGGAATTAGAAGAGTCTACGGTTAGTGAAGCTTCGGTAGATACTTCTGAAACGGTGGAACCAGTAACCGAGCAATTCTCTGATCAGATAGTAGAGGAGGCAGTATCAACACCATCGGATTCAGTGGATTCAGTTAAGTCTAATCATGACTCATCTATAGGTATGACCTTGGTTGAGAATAAACCAATCCCTGAATCAGATGCCTTGACAACTGATATAGCTCCATCAGCTGAGACAACAGAGGAAGAAACGCCTGCTTCTGGCCCCAGTTGGGCCCGTCGAGCAAGCACTAACCGACTAGCACGACTGGAACGTCTTAAGGAAACAGCTATTGAGACCCCTGAACCGGAACCCGAAGTGGCAACTGTGATCGAGGATGGAGGGGAAGCAGAGATAGATCAAAATGTGCTTGGTCTGGACTTTGATGATGGGTTCTTGTGGTCAGCAGAAGTGTTGGCATCTCAAGGAAGAAGTCCTGAGGATATCTCGATCGAGGAAATTAGCTGGCTCAAGCAACTGCGTCAGGGATTGGGCAAAACTCGTCGTGGCTTGATTAACCAAATAAAGGCGATTGTGGGTCAAGGCCCGTTGAATCAAGACGCGGTAATGGAGATTGAGGCACTGCTGTTACAAGCAGATGTAGGAGTTGAGGCCACTGACTATATTATTGATACTCTACAAGCTAGGTTGCGGGAGGAGTCTCTACCAGCAGAAAAAGCGATCGCATATCTCAAACAAATCATCAGAGATTTGCTAGAGCAACCTTACAGTAACAATTACAGCCGGATCTTTGCTCCAGAAAACGATACCTTGAATATCTGGCTGATGACTGGAGTCAATGGTGCTGGTAAAACTACTACTATTGGTAAACTGGCTAACTTAGGTCAGAAGTCAGGCTACCGTTGTTTAATTGCAGCAGCAGATACCTTTCGAGCTGCTGCAGTCGAACAAGTTAAGATTTGGGGAGAGCGCAGTGGTACTGAAGTGATTGCTAATCCTGGTAAGAATACTGATCCAGCTGCTGTTGTGTTTGATGGCATTAGTGCTGCCCAATCTAGAAATACGGAATTACTGTTGGTGGATACAGCAGGACGATTGCAAAATAAGAAAAATCTAATGGAGGAATTAGCGAAAATTCGACGAATTGTCGCTAAAAAAGCCCCAGATGCCAAAGTTGAATCCTTGCTAGTGCTGGATGCTACTTTGGGTCAAAATGGTTTACGTCAAGCACAAGTCTTCTCAGAGGCAGCAAAACTGAGTGGAGTGGTATTGACAAAATTGGATGGAAGTGCTAAAGGTGGTGTCGCTTTAGCAGTAGTGCGGGAACTAGGCTTACCGATTCGGTTTATTGGTGCAGGGGAAGGGATTGAAGATTTGCGGCCTTTCTCTAGTTATGAATTTGTGGAAGCGTTGCTGAGTGGCTAAGCTGGTTATGACAGCAAGGGAGTAGGGAGCAGGGAATAGGGAACAGGGAGCAGAGGGATAGGGTTTGACGGTTTTGCTTCGTTTTGCTTCTCACTGAATAATATCCAATATAAATGGACAACAGTTTAGTAATGTAATGACTAAGTTGTCCATACTTCTTGTGGAACCAAAAAAATACAATTGCTAAAAAACGCGATCGCTAAAATCTCGGTCATCTAAAAAACGCGATCGCTAAAATCTCGGTCATCTAAAAAACGCGATCGCTACTGTCTCGGTCATCTAAAAAACGCGATCGCTACTGTCTCGCTCATCTAAAAAACGCGATCGCTAAAATCTCGGTCATCTAAAAAACGCGATCGCTAAAGTCTCGGTCATCTAAAAAACGCGATCGCTACTGTCTCGCTCATCTAAAAAACGCGATCGCTACTGTCTCGCTCATCTAAAAAACGCGATCGCTAAAGTTTCGCTCATCAATGATAAGGCAGCTTGTAGTTGATTCGATTTTAATGGAATTGGCGGTAGGCCAAGCTACGCCAAGGCAAATTCCCCATCAAGCTGAAATCACTTCAAAATCAGAAATCGTCTCAATCCACACCCTTGCTCCACAATCTAGTGGATTGTCCGGACGATACATCACCCGACAGGGGCCATTGACCTCTACCGTATGACCATAAACGTTTTTAGAGCCTCGCTTGACGGTAATCACAGGATTACGCTCCCCGGTCTTGAGATTTTGGCGAATGACTTTCTGATTAACGTGGATCACAGCCTTAGTGTAATTTGTACGCTTTGACCAGTTCCGTTTTGGTCCGCGAGTGCCAGGAGTGACCACCGGCATACCATCAAACAAAGGAATCACCCAAGTTCTGCCCACCTTATAAGCGCCTTTAACTCTGCCTTTGCCCAGAAGGTAACGGACGCGAGTGGCAGAAACACCCAGTAATTCAGCGGCTTGTGCAGTGGAAATCATCATGGGTAGTAAACCATTGCTTTAACGATATTATTATATTAACACACTTGTTTTGAAAAGGCAAGGGCATGGCAAAACTATTGCATCATCGCAATTTAAAGGAAAAAATGGGGCTAGTGGGTGTAGTAAGTTAAAAGTTAGAAAAGGGTGGTTAACAACTATTGCATTGTCGCAATTTCTCATCTGGTGGGATGTATGGAGTTTATAGGGTAAATAATATTAATACTATAAAAAGGTGGTAAAAACTATTGCATTGTCGCAATTTATAGCAGTCGCCAGGGCAGGCGCGGACATGACAAAAGTCTCAAACCTAAGTAAGCGCAAGAGTTTGACTTCTGACTTCTGACTTCTGACTTCTGACTTCTGACTTCTGCTATATCATCTGGTGGGATATATGGAGTTTATAGGTATTGTGGGGGTCTTAAGTTAAGAGGGTTATCAAAAACTATTGCATTGTCGAAATACTAACTCTTGCCTCTTCACTGCTCCCTGCTCCCTGCTCCCTGCTCCCTAAAAACCCAGGACTTTGTACCTAACCGAATAGAAAACCGCTTTATGCACACTTTGGCTTTTTTGTCAATTCATAACTCTTAAAATTTATCGATTGTTTCGGGGAAATTAGGTTTTTCAAATGAGATGTAAACAGAGGATTGCTCTAACAGGGAACAGAAAACAGCTAAAAGAGAATAGTAGGAAAGGGCTCCAGGATTTTTTGATGTGATCAGAAATCAGCCTTAGTGTTCATGACCTCTTTGGAAAGGGGTTATTTTCTCTGATGAAAGAATAAAAGATTAGATTAAAATTGTCTCTAGTTGGTTCCTCTTGTTCAGGATTGTGGTATACTATTATCAAATAAACTATACTCAAAGTAAATAATCTTAAAAATATAGCTAGTTGTTATGGCTTGGCTAGACAAGTTGTTGTTACCCCAATTACAACCCTGATAGCTGATCATACTAGATAGTAAGATAATACTAATTTTTATAATTTATAAGTCTGGTAAAATTACGGATTTGATTGAAAAGGCGGGTTGTCAACTTCTCTAACTTCCCCCTTATCCATCGAAGCTGTAGATGCAGCTTGCCAGTAACTTAATCAATAATTGTGTGATTGTGGCTTGTGCTATACGTCGCTGCCATGTTGTGTAGTAACTTTGTCAATCTAAATAGAGCTGAAGTCAATGACCGATAAAAAAAATCCGCTACCCAATCCCCAAGAAGCTGAGACTTTCTTGGCTGACCTATTTGAGCAAGTAAACAAATGGGAAAGTAACCTGGATGAAAGTACAAAGCTTGGTGTAGCTGCAACCGCCGTTAAAAGCTTGCTGGAAAGTACAGTTAGCTTTGGCAATCCCAGGGATAAGTTGATCTTACTTACCGAAGACCTATTTGAAGAAACTGAAGAGGGATTGAGCAACATTTATCGACAGCAAATGCGTGATGCATTTGATTTCTATTATATGACTGTGACTGTCGATTTGCGTCCTAAACCAGGGGTTAGATTTTGGCGATTGTGCTGTGAGCTTGACTTCAGTCCCAAAGGAGAAAAAGAGCCGATCGTTCAGTCTATTTTCCCCAAAAGCCAATGGCGACCTGTGATGAGATCCGGGGTGGGCATGAATTTAGCTATTAATAGCAATCTTGATTGGAGTATCGGGATTGATAGCACTGAAGTAGCCGAACTTACCACTATTCCTGGGGAGCTCAAAGCTAATGTAGCAAAGAAGAACGAACTCAAAGCATTCATTGTCATTCCTGAGTATGCTTACGAAGCTGGTCACTTTGAAATGATTTCCCAAGGTGAAGGTAATTCTAAGTGTTACTGGCGCATTGAAGAGCCGGAAATCCAAAAAATACCGACAGTCCAATTTGCTATTGTCTTTAAAGTGCCTAAGGAAATAAAGTCTATTAATTTGCGCGGTATGGTTTGGGTTGAACCAAATATGAACTGGTTAACTGCTGATATCCGTGATGTTTTCAGTGATCTGGCAGATAGATTCCAAACCTTAATACGAAATAAGAATCAGGCTGCAATTAAATTCAGTCGTAGTGATGTCAAGGAATGGATATTGAAGCTACCGAAAGCTAATCTTACACAGGATTTAGCTACTTAAATCGGGTGCATCTTTTTATTGTAAATCTATGGTAAGCATTCAGTTATCAGCTATCAGCTATCAGTTATCAGTTATCAGTTATCAGTGGTCAGCTATCAACTATCAGCTTATGGGTTAGGTCACAGGCTAGAAGCCTGTGCCACTCTACTCAACTTTTGAATAAAATAACCTGACGGCTGACCACTAACTACTGACCGCTGACCACTGACCGCTGAATGCTTACCAATTAATCAGCTTTATCTGATCAGACAGCTATGACTAGAGCCTACTACACCTATCGCATCCACGTGATACATCCTCGTACAGTGCGGGTTGAAAAGAAAGAACCTGGAAAGCTCGATAATATAATCTCTAGAGAATTTCGGTATCAGGATAAGATCACCTCAGAAGTCAGGGAGTTAATCGAAAAAGTTCGTAAAAATGAAATCAAGGATGCTAACCAGTCGAGGTTACTCGGAGAAGCCTTGTTTGATAGCTTGTTTGATGATGTCCTTTGCTATGACTTTATAAGATTTTATAACGAAGTTGTTCGCACTAAACAGCAATTGCTACGGGTAGAACTAGATATAGACGAGCAAAATATCCCTGAAGTGGCAGCGTTCCCATGGGAATTTATGTGTTTGCCTCAAAGGGAGAAGTTAGGAACAATGTGGTTGGCTACTGCAGCTGACTTGGTCTTTTCGCGCCTTCCCCCACAGCGGATTTCAGCACCACCGATTAAGTTAGGCGCAAATGAAAAAATGCGGATTGCCTTAGTTGTCTCTGCACCCACAGATTTAAATCCAGTTGCCTACGAGGAAGTACAGGTGGCGATAGAAACACTAGCCCAGGAACAACCAGAGCAGGTGGAATTGTTACCCGTAGTGAATCCACCTAGCCGCAAAGCTATTGATAAAGTTCTGAGGGAAAAGCCCCACATTTTCCATTTCATCGGTCATGGTCGTTTTCAGAATGAAAATGGTGAAATTGCCTTGGTGGATGAATTCGATCAGGCACAGTGGATTAGCGCCAATGACTTTAGTGAGCTCTTTAATAAGCATCGACCTGGAATTATTGTGTTGCAGGCATGTCAGGGAGCAATGGAGTCTACATCGAAAGTATCTGTAGGACTAGCTTCCAAGGTTGTGCAGCAACGTATTCCTGTAGTCGTGGCCATGCAGTATCCAGTGTCTAATAGCACAGCTAGCCGATTTGCCTGCCACTTTTATAAACAATTAGCTCAAGGCAAGTCAGCGGATATAGCAGTACAGGAAGGACGACGAGAAATTAGTCTCCATGAATCAACAGGATATCGGAAACGGGATTTTGCGACACCTGTGATTTTCATGCAAGTGCAAGATGCTCACTTATTGCAACCTCGAAATGAGTCAGTATTGCAACTTCTGAATCAGCCAGTTGTGCGAGACAAGCCAAGCCATAAACAGCTCCATGTAAAGGATGCTCGCCAATCAAAAGGGGTAAAACGAGCGCTGTTGATTGGAGTCAGTGAATATGGACAGGGGTTAAAGCCACTACCTGGCGCAACCAAAGATTTAGAGGAAATCAAAGGAATACTGGATTCCCCACAACTGGGAAATTTTGTTGATGTCAAAGCTCTCAGCAATCCTGATCGACAGGAAATGGAGGAGGCTATTGAAGAGTTATTCGCCAGTTCTACAAAAGATGATTTGGTGTTACTGTTCTTTTCAGGTCACGGTGTCAAAGATAGCAGCAATCAACTGTATTTAACAACTCGTATTACTCGTAAGAATTCACAGAGAGAACTAGTTAAGACAACAGCCGTTTCTGCTAGGGCTATCCATAACATTATGAATGGTAGCCGCTCCAAGCGACAAGTGGTTATCCTCGACTGCTGCTTTAGTGCAGCTTTTCGTAAGGGCCTACTGGTTAAAGATGATCGCTCCGTCGATCTTCAAAATCAATTAGGAGGAGAAGGGCGCGCTATTCTCGCTTCTTCAACTGACTACTCCTTTAGTCAATTGGACGAACAGCTCTCAATTTACACTCAGTATTTGGTAGAGGGTATTGAAACGGGAGATGCTGATTTGAATCGGGATAAGGTGATTTCTCTGGATGAGTTACATAAGTACATCGAAAATAAAATTAGAGAAACCCTTCCTGATATGAAGCCTAAAATCTATACTGATCAGGAAGGTTCTAAAATCCAAATTGCTAAAGCACCAAGGGATTATGCCTCTGTTTCAGATACGCCTTTAGTTACCGAAGAGGGGATACAGGCAAGTCCGCAAGCAGATAGTTTGATAACATTTAGCTTACCTATGAAAATCCTATCAAAACTTGTTATAGTTATCGCTGTTGTGGTGATTTCGGCTTTGCTGCGTGTGGCTTATTTAGAGAAAGAATCCCTGTATTGTAATGATATAATTAAAAGAGTTGATCAAGGTGAACCAGATGCTACTGATACATACTATGATGATCATGATTTTAGAAGACGATGTAAGAAATTTTTGGATTGATCATGGTAGATAAAAAAAATTTTTGTATTTTTTTATTGACGAATTTCACAATTTTGAGGATATTTAAGAATATTTTCTTCTTTAACTGCTTGATCTTGAACAGAACCATCTGAGTCTGAGCATTTTAATAATTTTTCACGAATCAAAAAATCATAACGCTTATCTAGTTGAATTTTTGCAAATTTGGGATTATTCTTAAAAGTTCCTATCTTAGTTACCTTAATACATGGGCTCAGTTTAGCGATAACGTCAGTATCATTTGGATTTCTATTATAATGTAGGCGTACATTGTATTTTGAACATTTATTATCATTATCAGAGTTTGAATTATCCTGAGCAACAGCTGTTGTAACTATACCGAGCAGGAGAATAATGCTTACTCCAATAATAACAAGGTAATTTAAAATTTTTCCTTTCATGACAAAGAGAAGAGTAATGGTTGACTACTATACTCTTCGCTAGATCTAAATTAAATCAGGATATTTGACTAAGAAAGCCAGAAATATCTCCAAAAATTTATGAAATGGCGGTAAACTCGCACAAAACAGTGTTTTACACTACTCAATTTTTATGCTAAGTTAATTCTTTGTTTGAGGAAAAAGGTAAAAGGCAATAGGCAATAGGCAATAGGCAATAGGCAATAGGGGACTGCTGCCAATGTCGCAGAAGACAGCAATCGAGATAGTCTGGTCTTTGCCCGAAACCGAGAGTACAGACCTAGTTGACCAGTACTTCTAGCTGGGTGGTTTGATGCCATTGACCATAGGTCACGCTATGGGATTGGCTTACTGCCACGCTATGCGATGAAGCGAAGCTTCCGCTAAAAGCGATCGCAAAACATTGACTGGTTCAATGCGATTGACAGTAGGTCACGCTATGCGATGAAGCGAAGCTTCCGCTAAAAGCGATCGCATTCACATCCCATCCCATCACGCTGAAATCACTTCAAAATCAGAAATCGTCTCAATCCACACCCGTGCTCCACACTTGAGGGGATCATCTGGACGATACATTACCCGACAGGGGCCATTGACTTCTACCGTATGACCGTAAACATTTTTAGAGCCTCGCTTCACCGTAATCACAGGATTACGCTCCCCGGTCTTGAGATTTTGGCGAATCACTTTCTGGTTAACATGAATCACAGCCTTAGTGTACTCTGTACGCTTTGACCAGTTCCGTTTTGGTCCGCGAGTGCCAGGAGTGACCACCGGCATACCATCAAACAAGGGAATCACCCAAGTTCTACCCACCTTATAAGCGCCTTTAACTCTGCCTTTGCCCAGAAGGTAACGGACGCGAGTGGCAGAAACACCGAGTAATTCAGCGGCTTGTGCAGTGGAAATCATCATGGGTAGTAAACCATTGCTTTTACGATATTATTATCTTAACACTATTTTCCCAAAAATGCAAAGATTTGGAAAAACTATTGCACTGTCGCTATTTCAGGGCTTGTGGTAGGTGTGGTAAGTGTGGTAAGTGTGAAAAAAGCTAAAAATGTGGTTAACGTGGGAGGTGTGGGAGTGCTAAAAAACTATTGCATTGTCACAATCTCAAGCAGTAGGGGCAACTGGGATTAGTGGGATTAGTGAGAGGAGTGAGATAAAAGTGTTATCAAAAACTATTGCATTTTCACAATTTAATGCTAATACCAAGTTGCGTGGCCAACGGCTGAATACTTACTTAAAAAAAATCAAAAATAATTATTTCCAGATCCGCTGTTCCCTATTTCCTACTCCCTTTGCTAAAAACTAATTGTTAAAATCCTTGATAACAAAATTCTTGGCCGACACCTTACTTAGTCAGGGATTATATAAAAAATCTCTAGCCTCAAGGTTAATAAAAAACTAAAAAAATTAAGTTAAAATTAAATCTAGGTTAACTTTACAAAATCTTTATACCCTACTCAGATAAAATTACACTAAAAATTTACAGCGACTTCAAAAACAAGCTTTAACCAAACCTTATAATTATGTTTATATAATTACAATCAAAATTTAACCTGGAAATGAAACCCTTACTAAGGGAGGTCAGCCAGTTTCAATCATCACGTAAACCTAGGCCAAGGCGATTTCAGGTTGGCAACAATTACGTACTATGTGATAGCTGAAAGCTGAAATGCTGACACAATTTAGCTAGTTTCTGTGCTTCTAAGTCTATAGATATAAAAACGCTAAATTCGAGAGTTTTAGTCTCGTTGATTCCAGGATTTTATGAAATTAAAAGGATTTGCATCTTTACCAGCTGATACCTTTGCAGAAGGACCCCAGTCTGGTGCAGACAATGGCAGGGGTGAACCGATTTCTGCCAATGGTCGCACCGGTCCGTTTGATGGACAACCTGTTCAAGGCTTTAGTGGTGTTCAGTTTGCTCCTAGTGGGGGTGGCTCTTTTTGGTTCCTATCAGATAACGGTTTTGGAGCCCAACAGAATAGTGCTGATTATTTGCTCAGACTCTATCAAGTTAACCCTGATTTCAAGGGTGCAGAGGATGGAGATGGTAGTGTTGAGATTGAAGGCTTTGTTCAACTGTCTGACCCTGATGGCAAGATTCCTTTCAAGATTGTCAACGAAGACAGTAGCGATCGCTTTCTGACCGGGGCTAATTTTGATATCGAGTCTTTTGTGATTGATGCTAAAGGCGATATCTGGATTGGTGACGAATTCGGTCCGTTTATACTTCACTTCGATAGCACTGGTAAACTGCTCGAAGCCCCTATTTCTACTCCCAATATCCCCGGAAATACCACAGGGGAATTTGTGCGATCGCCTCAAAACCCAGATTTAAAGTTCAATACCCTTGATGGTGATCCTCCTCTAGTGATTGGACACCGGGGTGCTAGCGGTGATCGTCCAGAGCATACCTTAGAAGCTTACGCTCTTGCCATTGAACAAGGGGCTGATTTCATTGAGCCTGACCTAGTCATCACCAAAGACGGTGTCTTGATTGCTCGTCACGAACCGTTGCTAGATGATACCACTAACGTAGCTGACGTATTTGGTGAAGACCGCAAGTCTACCAAATTTCTCGATGGTGAAGAAATTACTGGTTACTTTGCTGAAGATTTCACCTTAGCAGAAATCAAGCAACTGCGTGCTGTTCAACCTCTTGACTTCCGTAGCGATGAGTTTGATGGTCAGTTTGAAATTCCCACTTTCAAAGAGGTTATCGAACTACTCCAGCAGGTAGAAGCCGAAACTGGCAAAAAAATCGGTATCTATCGTGAAACCAAGCATCCTACATTCTTCGATGACCAAGGCTTGTCCAACCTTACCTGATGGCAGACAATCCCTAATTGTTGCTAGCGATAACAATTTCAATGACAGCCAGATTACCCAATTCCTAGCATTTGGGCTAGACCTCGATAATATTCAATCTCCGACAGCAATAGTAGAAACTACCTCCGAGATTAACGGTACTCAAGGGGCTGACGAGTTGATTGGAACTATTGATGCTGATCTGATCAATGGCTTTGATGGAAATGATACCATTGCTGGGGGATTGGGTAATGATATCATATTTGGTGGCAATGGCGATGATATCCTACGGGGAGATAGCAATAGCAAGGCCCCAGGTGGTAACGCTGGTGGTGATGATATTATCTATGGTGGTTCAGGAAGCGATCGCATTGGCGGGAAATCTGGTAATGACTCCCTCTATGGTGGCTTCGGAGATGATCAACTCTGGGGTGATGCTGGGGATGACCTATTAAGTGGTGGTCTCGGTAATGATACTCTGACTGGAGATAACTTTTCTAATGGTAGTGGCAGTGATACCTTTGTCCTAGAGATTGGGGAAGGTACTGACACGATTACAGACTTCGAGCTGGGCACTGACTTAATTGGTTTAGGCAATGGTTTAAGCTTTGGTGATGTGTCTATCACCTCCGATAGTAATAATTCTCTAATCAATGTTGGAGATGAAACCCTAGCAGTAGTGTTAGGAGTAACAACCCTTGCTGAAAGGGATTTGGTTATCTTATAGCAATTCTCAAATTAGGAAGTAGGGGAATAGGTAGTCGGGAGATGGGGAGATTTGTATTAAGGGTAATAATCGAGACATCATAACTCCCTCACTTCCCAGATTCGCTGTTTCTTTATCAAACTACTTAATAATAGGTAACCTGGAATAGGTAAATTGGGATCATAACTAATGAGTTTTAGTTAGTTTTTAGCTAATTTTGCTTATAGCGGTTCTCATAGTAATGAGGTACAGATGATTGTTTACCTGTTCCCTGAGCCGAAGTTACCTGTTCCCGATTCCCGATTCCCGATTCCCGATTCCCGATTCCCGATTCACATCACAATTTAAATGTGTGACAGCTTAGTATTAGAAATTGGAGTCGGGAGTGTGAAGAGCTTCGCCCTAGAGGGTAAGACCCTACACCTACCCGATTGTGAATTCAAGCCCAAATCTGTAGCTACTCATGTAAATTTTAAGTAAACCTGAGGTAACAAACAGGCCAAATTCTGTAAGATTCTGTAAAGGTTACTATAGTAGCATCTTTTATAGTATAGTTTTATTTAAAACCAAAAATAAGCTATGGCTTAATTAGTCTGACCAATAGGATCGACTTAGAGGTTAAGGCTACCCACATACCTTTGGTCATTTATGAAAACGGTGCTTAGCTAGTGGGCATCTATAGCCCAGTTGCTTAGATCAAAGACAAAGGATTTGGATTTAGTTTGCTAATCGGAGAGTATCAAATCCAAGACAGTAAAATTCAATAAAACCTTAAGTCGCTGTTGCTGAACTAGTGATTGCAATGACATCGGGTAAAGGATCAAATCTACTTGATAATGAATTGAATATCAGCCTAGCTAGAGTCCATTGAAATCCAGATAAAAGTTATGGGTAACTAAATAAATAAAGTCTGTATTAATTTGGCTGAATTATAAAGTTACATGCTCATACTCCCCTGGAATCAAGGTGATAACTATCATCAGGTTAGTTACAAGCCTAGCTTGCTTTTATGATAATTTGCGTTATTCAGCCATCGCCACACTATCTCAAGGTTAAAAGTTAATTGTCAACACTAGCTGTAGAGTTGAGACGCAACCCCTAACTAAGTAGGTATAAAATTAACGTAATAGGCTGGGGTTTAGCGGTTGATTCTAAACCATTAACCAAAATGAAATTCAACACTAAAAAACCTTAGTGGTAACGCTAAAAAACTACCTATTTAATTGAGCAACTAAGACCACAATACCAAATAATTAAGCGAATAAAAATCAGTTTAATTATTTGGTATCAAGGAAAATTTATAAATTTTGCTAAGGGTTGTGAGTACATAATTATTGCTATAAAACTTTCAATAAGTTGATAGCTAATAGCTGAACTGGGTACTCGCCATCTACTATCTAGGAGAAATTTGTGGCAGATATATTAAAGAAAATTGGCAGCTTTTCTAGTGAGATGGGGGCTGAAATTACCGCCTACGACCCCATATCTCAAGAGTTATTTGTAGTATCTGGTGGAACTGAGGTGCAAGTGCTAGACCTCAGTGATCCCACCAATCCAACTGAGGTAATACCACCCATTGATCTTGCTTCTTTGATACCTGACATTGACGGAGCAAATAGCGTAGCCTATAGCAATGGTTTACTGGCGCTAGCGTTAGAAGCTAGCACCTCTACTGATCCAGGTAAGGTAGCAATTATAGATATTGCTGCTTATAAGAACAATCCGGCTGACCCCAATGCCCTGAAGGTAGTGCAAGCGGGGCCCCTACCCGATATGCTCACCTTTACCCCTGATGGCACCAAAATACTGGTTGCTAATGAAGGAGAAGCGGATGATGGCATTGATCCTGAAGGATCGATCAGTATTATTGATGTGTCCGGTGGGATAGCAACTTTAACCCAAGACAATGTCGCCACAGCAGACTTCAGCGCCTTCAATGGTCGTGAAGCGGAATTCCGGGCAAAGGGTGTACGTATTTTCCCAGACAAGACTGTTGCTCAGGATGTGGAACCAGAGTTCAT